>NC_014535.1 GCF_000147335.1 Gloeothece verrucosa PCC 7822 | reverse complement strand
GCGAGTATGCAGGGTGTATATAAGTCTTGTATAGGGTAAACAGGAGTCTTGTATAGGGTAAACAGGAGTCTTGTATAGGGTAAACAGGAGTCTTGTATAGGGTAAACAGGAGTCTTGTATAGGGTAAACAGGAGTCTTATATAGGGTAAACAGGAGTCTTATATAGGGTAAACAGGAGTCTTGTATAGGGTAAACAGGAGTCTTGTCAATGTGTATGTTGCTTATTAATATTAGTAAAAAATTTTACTTACTATTATTAACTTCAGAAAAAGTTGCATATTTAATAGTAGTAATTAATTATTATTACTATCAACAATATCCTATTTATTAGCTTTATTTTCTATTAGTTAAAATACCCTAATTTATCGTCAGTGTTTAAGTGACTTGTATATGGTTAGATGAGCGCCTAAAGTGGCCGGTAACGATTAGCGGTTGAAAATGCCTGAAATGAGCTAGTGAAGGGGGACACGGGCTACAGGGTTGACGGGGCGACGATGGGACGGGGTAACGGCTGCTAGGCTCTGGGGTCAGGCTATGGGGCATAGGTCTGCCTAGAGTCGCGCTAGGGATTAAGGTTAAGGGTCATCGGTCAGCCTAGGAGTTGTCAGCTTAGGGTTAGGGTCTTAGTAGCGGCTAAAATGCCCTATAACGCCTTTCTCTTGTGGTGTTAGGGTGATTAATCATCCTGACCGATTGAGCCTGTTTTAGGGGCATCCTGTGAGCTAGGGTGATCGGTGGCATAATACAGCATATCCCCCCCTAACTATGGCAAAATATGCCAAGTGTAAAAACGGGTAAATTTTGATTTTTGGCATATTTTCCATTTTTGACTTTTCAAAAAAAAAGCCTGAAAACCATTGATATATATACAGTTTACCTGGCATATTCAATAAATTGTAATTATTGAGAATGGCTAAACACCTTGAAAATTCATTCAGACTAAAACAACATATAGTCATTTTTACCAAATCTAAAACCGAAAAACCATAGAGTAAATTAAATGACAAGACTCTTATACACTTACAAGGGTATAGGGTCTAATCGGTTTCTGTTAGCGGTTACTATTATTTGTTAACTATTTCATAATAAAAAAAGTCTTTAAAACAATGTATTGCTTCATTTAATATTTTATCTTCTGATAGTTTTAAATCATTCTCAGGAATGTTATCATCATAGTTATCATCATATTTATCATTAATCTCACGTTCATATTTTATTAAAAGTTTTTTTAACACCATTGCGGTTTGCTCTATTTCATTTACTAATGATTGATTAATAGCAATAGTAGTTACCATTTTTAAACTTTCCTAAGAGGTGTTAATTTAATTATATACAAGTCTGATTAAATTGCCAATAGTATTATACTATGATATAGCTCTAATAATTTTGAGGGTTCATCATGACTAAAGATATTTGTTTAGTTTACTTCTCTCATGATATGTCTTGCGCGTCAATAATTTTTGAACGAGCCTATCCTACAACAACGATCAAACATTGTGATTATATTATTCTTAATAATGTATCAATTAGTCAAAATAAGCCTATAATTGAAGATAAACTTAAAAATTATGCTAAAGACTTTGATTTAAAAATAGCAGCAATTGGAAATATTGACGGTTATTTTGAACAATGGTTAAATAGTTTAAATATTAGTTATGATCCACTTACTTTTAATTTAAACGATTATAACCCTTTACCTATTATTAGAAATATTGCATTAAGTATCTATGATTTTTCATCTGATAAAAAATTAGAAGAAAAAATATTTTTTGAGATGAGACAAATTGATTATGACAAGTTGTATAAACTGCCTTTGTTATTACAAACTGTCGTGTTAGCTTATAACTATTATCCTGGTATGTGGGGTAATTTATGAATTGATGTTTAGAAGAAACTTGACTGTAAAAAATAAAGCAAAGTTAGCTAAAAAATCAGGTTATACTATTAAAAAATTATTACCTGATGATTGGATTAGCTTTGCTAATTTGTGTAAAATTAGGTCAGGAACTAAAGTTATTAATTTTAACCCGTATGATTATCAAAAAACATTAATAGCATTAATTAAAACCCATCATACAATAGTAATTGCTAAAACAAGACAGTTAGGTATAACAGAGTTAATAGCCAATTATTTTTTATTTAAAGCTTGTCATAATGAGGGATATTTAGGAGTAATTTTTAGTAAAACTCAATCAGATACTAGCAACATAGCTAAAAGAATTAGACGACAAATTGATTCACTTTATGAATATATAGAAACTAAAACAGATAGCTTAACTGACATTGAGTTAGTTAATGGCGGTCGTTTATTATTTAGAAATAGCACTCCTAACGGTGCTAGAGGGTTAGAGTCAGTAAGCGATATTCTTTATGATGAGAGTGCATTTGTTGATGAAATAGAGGAGATTTATAAATCTTCAATACCTTGTACTACTGTAGTTGGTAGTGAGGCTAGAATCATCATTTTAAGCACTCCTAACGGTCAATCAGGATGGTATTGGGATAAGCTATCAAGTAACAATGGTGATAGAGATATTTTAGAAATATGTGAGCAAATAAGAACAGAAAAAATAGAGCCTATTCAATATTGGATCGATAACAATCAATGGTGTAAGTTTATAGTTCATTGGCTAGGTCATCCTAAATTTAGTCAACAAAAAGAGACATATCTAAGAGATATAAAAGCACAATTTGATTTACCAGAGGATATTATAGAGCAAGAGTATAATTTAAGTTTTACTCACTCAGAAGTTATTGTTTTTTCATCAGAGATAGTTAGAAAAAATGCTATAGGACAATGGGAAAATGATCCTAAATCTAATTGTATTTATTATTTTGGTATTGATACCAGTTTGTTAGGTAATGACTATACAGTTTGCACAATTTTAAGAGAAATAGATAATAGATATCATTTGGTTAAAATGTATAGACAACGAAAAAAAACTCATGAGTATAATATTTATCAAATAGCCGAATTAATTAAGCAATATAATCCCATAATTGTAGGAATAGAAGTTAATTCTAGTGGTCAAGTTTATTATGAGCAATTAATTAGTCAATGTTGTAATATCTGCATAGAACCGATAAAAACTACAAGTCAAAGTAAACCAATAATGATTAGTAAATTAACTTTGGCAATGGAAAAACAAAAAATAATTTATCCTAACGATAGATGTATTATCGATGAGTTTTTAAGTTTTAGACAAAATGGCAATCAATTAGAAGCGATAAGTGGTAAGCATGATGATATTATCATGAGTCTTGCTTTTGCTATATCTGTAACACCACTAAGCTTTAACTATTGAAAAATTGAGTATAAAAACTTAAGTTAAAAACTATGCTAGTTTAGGCTTACTTTAAGTAAATTATGAGTAAGTTCTGCACACAAATTTAAGTTTTTTTGCCCTATATGATTGTGCAGTAGTTACTCATTAAATGCTCTTTACTGAGTAGTTTGTATTATCTAGGCATACGGAAAAATAAAGGTTTGATAGGCTTTATATCTCTGAGTATTGGATAAGCAAGCCATGTTATGATGTCACTAAAAAGTAATGAACTGACTAGAACCGCTATTAGGATTGATATGTAAATATTTTTCAGTAGTCTCTAGTTTGCTGTGTCCTAAACTTTCCTGTAATAATCGAACATTACAGCCGTTATTAATAGCATGACTAGCATGGCTATGCCTTAACCAATGCGCTGAGGTTTTGGGGTCTATTCCTGCCTTTTCTGCACACTTCTTAATCATTCGATGGGTAAAGATTCTATCTATAGGTTTACCTGTTGATGTAGCAAAAATAAACTCTGATATTTTAGGTAAAGTTTGAAGTTGTTCTAACAGCCAATCAGGGACAATTATAAATCTTAATTTACTTCCCTTTCCATAGACAGCAAGCTTATTTCCTTTTAAGTCACTCCATGTTAAGTTAACCGCTTCTGACACTCTCAAGCCAGTGGTATAAATGAGGCATAGTAGAACTCGATCACGCCCCGGTGTTGCCTGTTCAATCAATCGCTTAACATCCCCTTGGTCTAAAATTTTTTCGGCTCGTTTATCTCTGGTTTTAGGGGGTTTAATTAATGCCCCTATGTTAAAGCTTAAATAGCCTACTTTGACACAGAAACTAAATAGAGATTTGATACACAATATTTTATTAGCTACAGTTGGGGGAGTGTAGGTTAAATTAAGCCGATTGACCCATAAAACAAGGTCATCTAAAGTAATCTCAGCTAAAGGTTGATTCATAAAATCTATGAACTGTTTAACATGGCAGACATAGGTCTTTACCGTCGTTTTAGACTTGCCAGCTAACCATAGGACAATAATCTCTTGGTCGGTTGAGGCGCGAGTTAGTCTCTGTTGTGTCATTGTCAAAAAGCTAATAAGAGTGAACTAACAACTAAATAGCTAATTTTGTTGTTAGGGTAGGACTTGCCTACCCCTAGACGGTTAACCTCTACCGCCTCTAATAAACCAAGTGATAAGTCCCCCTATTCCAGCACTGACAATAGCTATAGCAATTTGCTTCCAGTTTTTTAATTCTCCTAGTTTTTCGGCTAAATCGGTTATTTTCTGGATTAGTGGCTGTTGTGCCTGTAAAGTTGCCTCAATAATTGTCAATCGTTTATCAAGCTCTTTAACATCTTGTTTAACTTCTTTGATGTCTTGCTTAACTTCCTTGATTTCTTGAGATAATCCATCAAAACGATTATTGATAAGCTCTTTTAACTCTTTAATATCGGCTTCTGTTACAGTCGTCATGAGTTATACTCCAATTAAGAAAGGTTTTATAGTTCCCAAGAGATGACAGTCTTTTGGGGACTAACTATATTATCTGGTTAAAATCTCCTACATTGCTAAAAGGTTGATAACAACCTTTATAAGATTCTTGACAGTGTACAAGTTACTTGTTATTATACAAGTAGCTTAAATTGGAGATAAAAAATTATGGCACTGGCAAGAATTGATGAGTTTATCGCAAGGCTACAGCCGTTAACCCGACAAGACGATATTAAGGCTCTATGCTATCTTGAACTTGATTACCTCAGACGGGAATTAGAGATTAAACCGATCATTGGTGAGTCGGGCTACCCTGTGTCTTGTACCGGTGACGCGAGACGATTAAAGACCCAAGTGAGCCAATATCGTAAGGCTATCGAGTCTCTAGAATTAACCCCAAAAAACTCAATAACTGAAATTAAGTTAGGTCAAAAAATCCAATATCATAAAGCTTTAAAATATTTTAATTTAGCTGATTATGAGAAAGTAGATGTTAATCAGAGAGACAGAAATCGAGTAACCAAAGATAAGAGCAACAGACCATCATTTAATGCTGTTGAGGTTATCAAGAAAGCATTAGAGTTACTTGATTCAGGTAGCTATATAAGCAAAGTTGCTGGCTTATATCTCTTAACTGGTAGAAGGCATGAGGAAATATTAGTTACTGGCAAAATTGATAAAACTGGCTTAACTTGTGACTTAACTAAAAGCAATAGTTTAGACCAATGGTTACAAGATGGGATATTTTTTGGCTTATTTAGCGGTCAAGTAAAAACTAAGAAAAATGAAGCAATACCCTATAAAATACCTTTACTTGCTCCCATTGAGACAATTAAAAATGCTATTGAATGGCTACGGGTTAATAAACCTCAAGACCCTAATAAACGTCCTAGTGGGTCAAAAGAATTAGGGTTAAAGGTAAGAAAGGAATACTCTGATATTTTGCCTATTCCCAGTGGTAAAGAGTTATATTTATCCCCACATAATTTAAGGTCTGCTTATTGTGCAATATGCTGGCAACTCTACCGATGTGAGGGAGTTAACTGTACTGAGGATCTATTCGTTAAGGCGATTATGGGTCACACTGAGGATAGCCTAGAGAGTGCCCAATCATATCTTGATTATGAATTAAAGCAAGATGACCAAATTGCTTTACTCGATTACTGGGAATCGTTACAGATGAGAGATTAAAAAGTTTTTTAATACAACGTTTATAGGGTTGAAAATTTTTGATCAAAAAAAGCAAATTTTAGCTCTCGGTAAAAATGAGCTAAAAGTGCAGCAAAGTGTGGCAAAGTGTGGAAAAGTGTGGAAAAAGGTAAACTTCTCTGTAACTCATATCCTGTCTAGCTTTCAGCCATTTCAAAATCTCACACAGAACGCACACTTTTTTTAAGGCTAAATTGTCTCAACCCATTGCTACATCTAGCTTTTATCAATTTTCAAATTGTAAACAGTTTTTAACAATTGGTTAGCTTCTCGTTTTGTTAAGTTTTATTAATTTTATGTTTCTACTTGTAGGCATTTTGTATTTTTTAAAACAAATGTTTCAACTTGTAAGTATTTTGTATTATTAAAAATGTTTTAACTTGTAGGTGTTTTGTATTATTAGAGTTACGTCAACAGATAAGTTAGATAAGCTAACCTTTTTTTGATACAGTCTTACAATGCAATAGGGGTCAACTAGACCCCTAACTTAAATTGGAGATATTTAAAAATTTGGCACTAAAAGCCTTGAATAGCTTTTAATATTAATATTTTAGCTTAATTTCTAATATATAATTAAAACTTATTTATCATACTCTTTATAGTACATTATTACTTTATCTAAACTGATATAAATTGTCTGTATGCCCTCTAAAATCATCTTACAGGATTGATGTTGTCTTAACGATGAATCCTACTTGAACGAGGTTCAACAGGCAAAATAGAGCTATTCTCTACAAGCCTTATAGTTCAGTAATTTCAGGAGATACATTTTAATTAATTCATAAGGCATGGTGAACTGAAAAAATTATTACAAGTATCTTGACACTATACAAGTTACTTGTTATTATATAAGTATCTTAAATTGGAGATAAAAACATGGCTACCAAAAACAAAGATGCTACTCGCCTTAGTCCCTCAATCAGTAATGAGCATAAAGTTAAATTTGATGAGATTGCCAGCCGATTAAATTTAAAATCTCAAGGTGAAGTCATAGAGTATTTAATAGACATCTTTGAAGATTATTTAATGCTTAAAGAACAGTCTGATAATCCACATAAGAATGATTTACCTTTAACCGATGAGGAAAAACAGCAAGTACAGTCAGCTATGAGTAATTCTGGATTATCTTATCAAGAAATAGCTAAAGATGGACTGTTACAACGTGCTAAATATCTAAACAGTGTAGCTAAAAAACAATCAGAATTAGAATCATTATCGGATGCTGACATTAAAGAAAATATTAACAAGCTGACTTTTAAAGGTGTTGCCGATTATCGGATAGAGCAAGCGATACAAAAGATAATTGATTACAATGAGACAGCATCCCAAAATGATAAAATTTGCATTACTAAAGGCATTGTGTTTAATATCACAGGGTCAAACCGTCAAACTATTAACAAGTTTTTTGAGACTAAACAACACTGGATAGATGACCATAATAATAAGCATAACTTGACCGATAAAGACAACCGTAAAGGTAAAGGTTATGATGTTAAAGCAGTCTTAGGTATTGAGTAAAATTTAGCCAGGGGTCACATAGACCCCTATAAATAATGGGTGCTTATTGTAAAGTTTGTCAAAGTGCTTTAAGAGACGATATAGACGCTTACTTAATGGGAGGGGCTACCCCTAAATGGTTAGCTCAATGGTGTTCTGATAGAGGTTTTCAGGTTAGCCATACCAGTATTAGAAACCATGCCAAGAGTCATATTGTAGGTTACAACGCGCCTAAGTCTCATGTAACTAAAGTTGCCAAAGATGCTAAAAACCCTAATATTGAACCTGACCCCACAATAGTTAATTTTGATGAATACTGCCATAGACTAGGCTTAAACCCCAGTGATTTTGAAAACCTAGAGGATAATTTAGAGAAGGTAATAGGAGCTAGTCAAAAAGCATTAACACTTCTATTTTTTAGAGAGTCAGCAATTCTTGATAGTAAATTAAATGCTCATGCCCATAGTAAGGGAATTCACCCTATGGAACATATTAAGGGATTGAGAAGTATTTTTGAGATGTATTCTAGAGTAATGGGAATTGATAAGCTAATAGATGAAAACTCTGCATTACAGACACTAGAATCAATGGGTTATACAATTCAAAAAACAATAGATATTGATGCAAATTAATGAATTAATATTAAATCATCATTTAATATGATATCTTTGCTCAATGAAATAGGAGCAAAATCAGCTTTATTTGCAAAATGAGGTATTTTATATTCATAACCTAATTCCCACAACTCAGATACAACTTTAGTCATAATAATACACACACCTAAATTTAACTTATTATGGTTTTCTAATAAAAAAGATTCTTCACTTTGACCTATTTTTTTAGATGTTATTTTACATTTATCTTTATATTCATCTACTAATACATACTCACAAGTATTGTGCATTAATAAAAAATCTTTTAATGTTATTTCTTTATTTTTAGTAATATTCATTAAATCATAAACATCGCCTTGTTGAATTATATTCTTATAAACTATAATTACAGAAGTATTATTTAATACATTAAAATTAAGAAAAGCTTTAAATGCTTTTTTAGGATAAAATTTCTTTCCTAATTTATCTTTTATATGTTTAATACTTCTAGCAAGTAGTAAACTTTGCCAATCATAACATCCTCTACTTACTTTGTTTAAAACATTATATTTAGTAGATAATTCACATATTCTAGGCAATTTTAAACCAGATAACAATATCATTTCATTAGTTGTGAAATATTGTTTAATTGCCATTACAATTACCTTACATTAATTACTAACTTATTTATAGCATTTAAAAGTATAATTTAACCATGATGTAAATAAATATTACAAATTATACGACTTTTTATACATTGTAAGTATAATAGCCGTATGAGAAAACCGTCAAAAATCATTTTAAATCAAAGTATTAATAAGTATAGATCTAAATATTGTGGCAAATTTTCACAATATAGCTCTGAATGCTTTTATTATATTGATCCTGATGATGATTGGCTAGTTGAATTAAAAATATTAGGAGATACAACCTATGGCACTAAAACCCAAAATGGCTAACTCAGTCAAAGTTGACGATCATGGCTACGCTTTAGCGACTCTAACCGATATCACATTTTTAGATTCTGATGAGTCAGAGTATGAACGAGAGCAATTCTTATTTGACTTTCTGGCAGAAGGGACTAAAAAGCCTATCAATCTAAAACTCTGGACAGGCACTATCATTAATGCTGAACGATATGAGAATGGTAAAAATAAGGATTATTCAAAGCTAACCCGTTTATGTCTTCAATTAGGTTTAATTAACGAACCCGACCTAAAACAAGCTTATAGAGATGGTAAAGACATTGACCTTGATTTAGATAGCCTAAAAGGTCTTAAAGTACGATTTAAGCTTTTAAAACAGGCTAAGACTCGTAACCTATCCCAGATAGATTTAAACACTCTAGAACCTATTAAAGAACCAGTTAAAGAGACTAAATAACTTAAAGGGGGTCAAGATGCTTGTGACCCCCTAACACTTTTATTCATAGATAAGCATTTTGTGTATGCCATACCTAGTTTACTTCGATTCTAATAAAGTTGTCAAATTAGATACACCTGTTATCCGTCCCATTTATTTAGAAAATAATGACAAGCTTAAACTTAATTATGATACAGAATTTACACCTATCATAAAAATGATTGTAGATTCTATACAATGTTATTTACCAATAATATCACCTAGAGATTGTTTAGTCTTTCTTAGAGACGAGTTAACAAATGATTTTAATCCTATCGAATGGTCACTAAAATGGTATGGCGCAGATATTAGACCAATAACAGAGAATGAAAACGATAACTTATATCAATTTCAAGTAATATTTGATGATTTAATTGAAAATTGTAAATCAGGTAGGCAAATAAAAACAGAGTTTGATAGTGCTATAAATGACGGAGTTTTTAGTGATTTATTAAATATTTTTAATTTAAAATCTGAACAATTATGTTATAAAAAAAGTAAATATACAGGAGAATATGAGATTAATATTAATATTGACAGTGTATATATTGATTATGAAGCATTTTTTAGTGATGTTGATTTATTTAAAACATTTGGTAAAAATTTTCAAGAAATTTTATTAAATGCCAGATTAGAGTCAAGACGAATTATTAAAACTAATTCTATAAAATCAGACATTAAATTTAATTACTGGATTAATGGTAAACTATATGAAATTTATTTCAATTTAAGGGATGCAATGAACCGCTTCCCTGTCTTGTCTGGTAGAGGTCTTGATAACCAATGTAAGGTCTATCAGGCTACAACTACTAAAATAAATATTGAGACTGATGAAATAGCTGTTAAATTAGGTCTTAAGGATAAATTGGAGATTAAGACTAAAATGACACTATTAAGAGAATTAGACCCCTATTTATTTGCCTTATATGGGGGAACTGATGTATTAGCTACACATAATCTATCAGTCAAGCATCAGGAATTATTAGACGGTATTAGAAACGATTTTAACCTTAATTCAGTAGAAGTTAAAGACACTACAGGCTCTAACGTTGCAAGCTTCATTCAAGACCTTTATCAGGCTCATTTTAACCCTACTAATGATGAAAAAATCGGCAAATTAATTATAGATAGAAGGAGATTAGGTAACGCTGATTCAATTCAAAATATTTCTCTTAATTATTATGGCATTCAGTCACTAAGAACAGTAGGAGGGTTACTTTATTCTAGATGTCAAAGATATCCTCATATTAAAGGTTTATTAGGTGACTTAGATATGTCCTCTTGTTACGCTACTAGGCTATGTTCTCTCACAGTTTACTTAGGTCAGCCTATCGTTAGCTGTTTTAAAGGTAAGAATAAACCGACTCTTAAAGAAGCATTAGAAACTATTAAAAATGTCAATAGTCCTAGGGATGCTTGGATAATTAGAGTGTCAGGACAATTAAATAATGCTATTAACACATTAATATTATCAGACTTAGATTTTACTCCTAAAGCAATTAAATTTAAAACGAAATGGGATGTTAACCCTAACAGATTATCAATTAATCATTTTAATGCTTATAAAATAGGCAAGCAAGAGGCTCAATCTACACTATTAACTAAAGAGATTAAATTTGGCTTGATTAATGCTGATTTGTTAGATTGTATTAACTTATTACCTGATAAGTGGATTGATGAATATTTAAACCTTAATGTTGATGCAATGGTATTTGTACCAGATAAATTAATTTGTAATTCAGTTGATGAATTAATATCAAAACTTGATAATTATCCTGATAGTGATGAAGAGTTAAAATGGGATAAAGAAACAGGATTAGTAGGACTATTAAAAACCTATTCTCAAAGTAATTTATGTCTAGCTTTCCCTATTGGTCAATATTATGAAAAATTAAAAGCTAAGAGAAAAGAATATAAAAAGCTAGAAAATCCTATTCAAGAAGTCTATAAGTTATTTTTAAACTCTGGCTATGGTGCTTTAGCTTGTCGATATTTAGCCGTTAATAATTTACTTGCCGCTAACCAAATAACCGCTAGTCCTAGAGCAACAGCTTGGCTTATGCTTAATGCTCTAAATGGTTTTCAAGTAATCACAGATGGATGTACATATAACTGGGAATCTGTACCAATAGGGTTAAAATTTAAAAACTTATTAGAATCTAATCCTAACTACCTTATTGATTATCAGCCTAACATAAAATCTAATTTAGTCATTAACAATAACAATGCTCAAGAATGGATAAACGACAATTTTAAACAACACTTACATGATTTTTATGGGATAGATGTTAATCATATTCCTGGCAACAGATATGAGTATGAATTAAAAGATGAAAAATTTAATGATGTTAAAACTGTAATATACACTGATTTTATTAATACTGGTAGTGGTAACTACTCTAAGGGTCTTAATGGTGAAAGTGTTTTAATAGATGGTACTGAGTATGATTTTACAGATGAATTTAAGAAAGTAAAAGCAAGGTCATTTAAGGGAGAAAATAAAGAATTATTACACTGGTATATTCAATCCTTATCTAAAAAGTATTTAGAACCATCAATCTATTCTGAAAACCAGATAATCAAGTTTGGAGATGGTAAAGAGTTAGCAACTAAACTACTAAGTAAATATGATGAAATAGCTTATCCATGCGGATTTAGCAAGACTAACTATAAAATTATGAAGCTTATAACCCGTAGTCAATTTTTATTTAAAACTGAAAAGCAGTTAATAAATTTTGAAACTAATCAAAAGAAATTAGACGAGATATCGAAGTTTATTCTTAAAAAATCATTTTGGCAAAGTTTACCAGATAACTTAGATAAATTAACTCAATATGGTATTAATGAATTATTGCTAGATTGGGAGTGTTATTATAACTTTGCTAAAGAAAAGCCAATAGGATTAGGTTTTGAATTATTAGCCTTGAATAATAGTCATAAAGGGTCAATCGCTTCTGTAAGGTCATTTATAGCTGATAAAATTAATGAGAATAAATCAACAGGATTTAATGCAATTTTACACTTAGATAGAAATTTTGGTTTAGCTAATCAATTTAAATGGCTTTTTGCATCAATTATTGTGTTAAAGGCTCACAGTGATTATAGGTTAGAACAACAGTTAGTTAACTCGATTAGTGAGCCTACCATCTTTACAGTTAATCGAGACTCAGTAGTAACCTTATCCGAGTTATTAGGCATACAAGAACACGAATAACCGCTAACAGAAACCGATTAGACCCTATACCCTTGTAAGTGTATAAGACTCTTGTTATTTAATTTACTCTATAGTTTTTCGGTTTTAGATTTGGTGAAAATGACTATATGTTGTTTTAGTCTCAATGAATTTTCAGGGGGTTTAGCCATTCTCACTAAGCAGAGCTTATTGAATCTGTCAGCTATACGGTATATATATCAAGGGTTTTCAGTTTTTTTTTTTGAAAAATCTAAAATGGAAAATCTGTCAAAATTGAAAAAATCCTGTCAGATCGTGTTGACAGATTTTGCCATAGTTAGGGGGGGATATGCTGTTATCTGTAACCGATCACCCTAGCTCACAGGATGCCCCTAAAACAGGCTCGATCACTCAGGATGGCTAATCACCATAATCTGACAAGAGACAAGGATTCTAGGGCATTTAGCCGCCACTTATGACCCCTAACCCTAACAGCCGTTACCCGTGCCCCCGTTGTCCTATGCTTCCGTCCAATGGGGGTTACAGCCGTCCAATGGTTGCCCCGTTGCCCCGTTGCCCTATTGCCTGAGTCTTGCGCCACTAGGTTATTAGAGGCATTCTTACCCGC
The DNA here is from genome assembly GCF_000147335.1 of Gloeothece verrucosa PCC 7822. Taxonomy (NCBI): domain Bacteria; kingdom Bacillati; phylum Cyanobacteriota; class Cyanophyceae; order Chroococcales; family Aphanothecaceae; genus Gloeothece; species Gloeothece verrucosa. The sequence goes on along the minus strand of NC_014535.1, from coordinate 497 downwards.
TAATCATTACCGGCCACTTTAGGCGCTCATTTAACCATATACAAGTCACTTAAACACTGACGAAAAATTAGGGTATTTTAACTAATAGAAAATAAAGCTAATAAATGGGATATTGTTGATAGTATGCAAAATTAATAACTACTATTAAATATGCAACTTTATCAGAAGTTACTGATAGTAAGTAGAACTTTTTACTAATATTAATAAGTAACTTACACATTGATAAGTTCCCTGTACACCCTATACAAGTTTCCTGTACACTCTATACAAGTTCCCTGTACACTCTATACAAGTTCCCTGTACACTCTATACAAGTTCCCTGTACACCCTATACAAGTTCCCTGTACACCCTATACAAGTTCCCTGTACACCCTATACAAGTTCCCTGTACACCCTATACAAGTTCCCTGTACACCCTATACAAGTTCCCTGTATACCCTATACAAGTTCCCTGTACACCCTATACAAGTTCCCTGTACACCCCGCATACTCGCGAG
>NC_014534.1:300000-473846 GCF_000147335.1 Gloeothece verrucosa PCC 7822 | reverse complement strand
TAATATCTGTAGTACGCGGATGTCCCCCGGATTTAGCGGCTGGAATAAGTGGGGCAAGCAATTCCCATTCGGCATCAGATAAATCACTTGGATACAAGCAGATCGCTCCTCACTTTTGATTGCGAACAATTACCCAGATTAGATTAATCGTTTTTGGCCTATTTTTTTCTTGTCTTTAGATTTACTTTATAAACACCCTCTTAATGACAGCCTATTCTACTCCCGATGTAAGGCACGAAGAAAACTGGTTCAAATTAACACTATTGGCTTATGTAAATTTATGGGCGGCTAGAAAATTAGCTGTTGTTTTGCCCCGCCCTTGGGAACAGTATTTAAAAACCAATGAATTAATTAAAATTTCTCCTAGTTTAGTTCAAAGAGATTTTGAGCGAATAATTTCAACATTGGGCACATTTGCCTCTTCTCCCAAACGTCGGGGTTATTCCTCTGGACGTATTAAAGGTTATAAACAAGTCCCACGAACTCGCCATCAAGTTATCAAAAAAAGACAAAAAAATAAACTGAACAAGTAAAAGCGGACTTTCAAATCGCCAAGTAAGCTGTTCTTTTTCCGATTACTCAGCAATTTTTACCGGCTGAGGTAGAGGGAATATTGTCAATTTTATATTAGCGTAATATTTACGCTAATTATTTTTTTCTTTTGTCCAAAGTCCAATCAGTGAGGCCGAATGGGAATATGCTTGCCGAGGAGTCAGGAAACCTCTAGACCTTAAAAAAGGAGAATCCTATCCTCCGTTTCACTTTGGCGAGACGATAACAACAGACTTAGCAAATTATCAAGGGATTGATAACGAAGAATATAAATGGTCAGGTTCTTATGGTAGAGGGCCCAAAGGTATTTATAGAGAACAAACAACGCCAGTAGGTTACTTTGGAGTAGTCAACGGATTCGGACTGTACGATCTGCACGGAAACATCTGGGAATGGTGTGCGGATGATTGGCATAATAACTATGAAGGTGCGCCGTCCGATGGAAGTGCTTGGCTTGATGAAGAGAATTTTTCAACTAGCCAAAATATAGCTAATTATAGCAAAAATAAGGAAAATAAACCATATAAAGTGCTGCGGGGCGGTTACTGGCTCAATCATCCTATTTTCTGCCGTTCCGCGTCTCGCAACAGCACCCTTCCGCGCGGCAACCGCAACATCAGCATCGGTTTTCGGGTGGTATGCGGGTTCGGGAGGACATCAGGGCAATCGCATTTAATTTCCCGAAAGACTGCTACACCTTGGTTTTAGCTGCTTGAATTTGTTTAGAAACTTGGCCAAAAAACGAACACGCAGTGTCGCTTCGCGTTCGCTGCCTCGCCAAGCGAACAGGGAGTGCCGCTTCGAGTTCGCGGGTTAAATTCCTTGAAACTTAATTTTATGTTTAAATAAAAAAATTAGGGCGTGTCTGCAAACTGCTATACTAAGTAAGATTACTTATCTTAAATTATTGGTATGGCAGCGATCGCTAAATATATAAATCCGGAAATTGGAAGAGGAGATTTGACTGACGAGCAATGGAAAAAATTGGAACCCTTACTCCCACCTCAAAAACCTAAAACAGGAAGGCCAGGGCAGTACCACAGGCAGGTAATTAATGGAATACTCTGGATTTTAAGAACGGGTGCGCCTTGGAGGGATTTACCGCCCTGCTATGGAGTTCACAGCACCGTCATTTCGCCGATTTTATCGATGGCGAAAAGCCGGAATTTGGGACGAACTCTTGGCAAAACTGCAAACGATCGCCGATTTGGAGGGAAAGATAGACTCTCGTGTCCACATGGGCGACAGTACAGTAATTCGAGCGCATCAACACGCAGCCGGGGCAAAAGGGGGCAAGAAAATCAAGCATTAGGGCGTAGCGTTGGTGGTTTCTCGACTAAAATTCACATTAGGGCGGAAGGATATGGAAAACCGATGGTTTTTGCCCTCACTTCGGGAGAACGACACGACACTATTGGTTTTGACGACTTGTTTAAAGGAGGAAAGGTAAAACGAATCGGACGAGGGCGGCCTAAAAGCCGGTTCAGATATTTCTTAGGTGATAAAGGTTACAGCAGTCAAGCTATCCGAGAAAAATTACGCCGCCAAAGGATAACTCCCATAATACCACGTAAAAGTAAGGAAAAAAGGCGAGAACGCTTTAATAGAGGTCTGTATCGTGAGCGCAATCGTGTAGAAAGACTAATTAACCGGCTTAAACAATTTCGTCGCATAGCTACAAGATATGAAAAATATGCACACAACTATTTGGCTATGTTGGCGAACACGAAGTGACGCTGCGCGTTCGCCGCGATAACTATCTGGCTGTAATCCAAGTTTGCAGACACGCCCTAATAACCTCCCTCGGTTCTAACCAGCTTGAAAGCTACTTGTAGCGGACTGCAAACATAAACGCTCCGACCTGCAAACAAAGAGCTTTCGGGACAGAATTATTTGCAAATAGAAAGATAACTTGAGCCAGAATTAAGGGTTCTTCTAGACTTATTATGCTAAACTTAAGGTCAAAATTTTTAGCGGCTTAAAATTAAAAAATAAAGCATTTTTACTTGTTTTTTTCTTGAACAAGAATGATAATCATTTTTATTAAAGTTTATTTTTGTGGCGGCTAAAATAAATTTAAAAACTATAGCCATTCATTTTCGATTCGATTCATTTCTGAACAATATTTAGGCAAGAAAAAAATATATCATCCTTGTTTTTCCGAACAGAGATGGCCGATTTTTAACAGCCTAAATTGCGCCTAATTGCCATAATGCCGTTTTTTGCGCTTTTGTGATCCCAGTTGTCTGAGCAATATTCATGTTTTCGTAGAGTAAGGGAGCTTTTAATTCTTTAATCATTGTACGGGTTTCAAGATGCCATAATTGAACAGAAACTTGACCTTGAAGGGTAGTAGCGCAGGTACTTAATAATTGTCCATCTGGGCTAAATTTAGGTAAGGAAAAATAATAAGGAGGGTTTTCTATCTTTTCTTTCTGTTTTCCTGTTTTTAAATCCCATAATATGAGATCCCCTTGACAACTTGCTAAGGTTTTAGCATCGGGACTAATATCAATGGTTAGAATGGGAAAAGGTGGAACGGTTAAAATATGCTGAATTTGAGCCTTTTTTAGAGACCAGACGATAATTTTTCCATCTGTATCGCTACTGGCTAAGATTTGTCCATCCCGACTAAATTTAACACAATAAATCCAATTATCGTGACCTTGTAAAGAATTTAATTGTTGACCCGTTTGAGCATTCCAAAGTTTGATTGTTCTATCAAAACTTGCACTGGCTAAAAATAACCCATCAGGACTAAATTGAACCGAACTGACTGCATTTTCATGTCCTTTTAACGTTAATTGTACTTTTCCTTGAGTAAGGTTCCATAATTTAATGGTGCGATCGCTACTTCCACTGGCTAAAATAGGCTTTTTTGGATGAAAATCAACTGTCCATGTCCAATTATCATGACCGTATAAGGTTTTATAACATTTCCCAGTTTCCGTGTCCCATACTTTAATAGTAGAATCGGTACTAGCAGAAGCAAACCCTTTTCCATCAGGGTTAAAAGAAATTCCAAAAATCCAACCTTCATGACCTTCTAAACTCATGAATGGTCTTTCTTGTTCAATATTCCACCTATTTATAATTTGAGTTCCCCCTCCTGCGACGATTTGATGACCTTGGGGATGCCAACTTGAGCAAAATAGAGTAGGAGAAAAACCTTGCCATATTTTTAGCAAATAAGCTTCAGGAATTCCCCAAAATTTAAACGTTGAATCAAAACCACTACTCGCTAATATAGGTAATTTTGGGTGAAAAGTAACAATATGGATTTGCTCTCGATGACCTTGAATCGTTTTCTGTAATTTTTTACTGTTAACATCCCATAGTTTAATTTTGCCCTCTACATCCCCACTCGCTAGTAAATTTCCGTCAGAATTAAATGCAACTGTCCAAACTTGGTTATTATGTCCCTCAAAAGTGTGAATTAATTTTTTTTTCTCTATATCCCATAATTTTAAAGTGCGATCACTACTTGCACTGATCACTTGTTTTCCATCGCGACTAACATCAACCATTCGGACTTGATCCTCATGTCCGATCAAAGTGTCTAAAAGTTCCCCTGTTTGAACATCCCATAATTTAATCTTTCCTTCTGCTGAACCACTAACCAAGAGATTTCCAAGATAATTAAACTTAATTGTCCAAACTTCTGAGGAATCTTCTAAAATATAAATGATTTTCTTCGTTTTTAAATTCCAGATCCGAATCGTGTGATCGCCGCTTCCACTTGCCAGCAAATTTTGAAGTAAAGCGCAATCAATTGACCAAATTTGACCTTGATGACCTGAAAAAGTGTGTAAAAGTTCTCCTGTCTGTGCTGATGTGACTCTTAATAAACCATCTAACCCTCCACTAATGAGTTTACTATCATTTTCTATAAAACAAAGGGAAACAATGTGACCTTGATGGTGCTGACTCGTACAGATTAACTGATCTTGTTCAGTTTTCCAGACTCGTAAACACCCATTTGATTCACCTGAAGCGATATATTGACCGTTTTTACTGAAAGCAAGAGCTAAAACTGGGAAAAGTTGCTGAGTAAAGCTAGATTTAATAAAATGTACTTTTTGAAAGTTAACATTCGCTAAATTAAGGTTGCGAAGATCCGCTTGACGAATGGTTAACCCCGAAAAATCATATCCTGTCAAATTAGCATTAATTTGATGCAACAAATTGATTAAATTGCCTGTAATATATCCTTCTCTCAGATGAGAATACTGATTATGATCGGATTTTGTTAACTCTAAAAGATTTTTAATAGAAGTTTGAATGTTCTCTTTAGAATAAAGATGAGATGAAAGTCTATCTAGTAAGGGAGTAATGATCAAACGAATTTGAGTTTCTTTGAGGTATTCTTTAATCTCTGTTTTTAATAAAGAGTATTGATTGATAAGATTTGGCTGATTTTGTAAGATTTCATTGGTTAATTGTTCAATTAAGGTATCTGTAATATATTCCATGACAACAGGCTGTTGGGTGTAGCTTCCTCCTCGTTTTTCGATTAAAGATCGCCAACTTAGGGTTTCTAACGCTTCTAATAGCTTACTTTTAGTCACTGGGGGAATGATATCCTCTTGTAATTCTTTAATACTTGTCCAATCTCTATTTATTGCTAACCATCTCATGATGTTTTTTTCGAGAGGAGAGAGACGGTTAAACTGTTGTTGTAATAAGCGTCGAATTCCGTGAAAAATAAAGGTTTCTTCCCGCAAAAAAGCTTCTATTTCCCCATCAAATAAGTCTTGAATAGAGGTTGAGACAATCTTTAACGCTAAAGGATTTCCGCTATAAGCTTGAATAAGTTGCTTTTGTGCCGATTGTGACCCAAATAAACCTTGATTTTTTAATAAAGCTTCCCCTTGTTCTCCTATTCCCGTTAAGAAAAGGGAACGGTTGGTTAATTCTAATCCTTCTAAGGATGCAAAGATAGCAGGTTTTTCGCGACTGGTGATCAACAGACAACTTTGATGGGAAATAGTCCCTATTTTCTCTAATAACTCACTATAATCCTGATATTTAGCCAAAAATTGACCGCCATGATGAGGATCAAGTAAGGTTTCCCAATTGTCTAAAATGATGAGACAACGAGAAGATTTCAAATAATGCAATATATCAAATAAATTTCCGTTAATTTCTTGCTGTTGCGATAAAAAAGAGACAATTTCTTTTAATAATGCGCTTAAATCCGGAGCGCTACGCAGCGATCGCCAAAAAACAAAATCAAAGTGAGATTCCAAATTTTGCGCTAATTTAACGGATAAGGTCGTTTTTCCCATCCCTCCCATTCCTAAGATAGCCACTAGACGACAATGATCTTGAATGATCCATTGTGTTAATAGTGTAATCTCTTGACTTCTGCCATAAAAGACAGAGACATCAATTGCTTCTCCCCATGAAACCTGATTTTGTTCTATTTTAGGAGTATTAACTATTTTATGTTCCCCTTGTCGATAATTTGCTAATTGGATCGGGATATGACTCCAATCTTTAATCGGTTGGTTAGTTAGACTTTCTAGATAACGGTAGAGACTTCTAGATAAATCGACTCTTAATCCTTTTGGTTCGCGATTTAGGATATTAGCGATATCTGAAGGACTCTTTTGGCATAAAAAACCTCTTAGACAAGCTTTTTCGAGAGGGGTAAGTTTAGCTCGTCGATGAGGAAAATGAAGCTGTTTGATAGCGGTTAAATCAGTATAGAGACGTTCTAACTGCCATTGGTTAGCTGCATCAAGGAATTTATCAGCAAACCCATCTGTTGAGGACGATGAGCGCAATTTGGGCATATAGGCTTAAACAAAGCGTAGGGTAATAAAACTTAACCATAATCCTAACGCAAAATCCTAACGTTGATCCTAACGGTGTTAGGAGATAACAACTTTTGTTGTCTTTAAGCTGAAGTTAATTAATTTTCTCAGACATTAACTTTTAAGTCATTCTTACGGAAAACGAGTAGTGTTTATGAAATTATCGTTATTCGCTATTACCACCGCCACCCTGACCTTGGGAATAATGGGTATTGCACAAGCAGGAACCATTGTTGTTCCGAACTTTGTTTCTACCACCTTATCAACAAATCCTTCCGCCGGTGTAGCCCTTAATAACATTATCAACCAATCAGGCTTATCTGTTGGTTATACAGCAGGGGCTGATTTCGATGCCTATTTAGCCAGTAATCCCACTCATAAGGGTGGATCAGCAACTAGTTTTTTCACAGGTACTGGATCAATAAAAGGTTCAATCACCTTTGATTTTGGTACAGCCACCACCTTAGAAAGTCTTGCTATCTGGAACATATCTGGGATACTTGCGCCCCAAGGGGTCAGTTTAAGGGACTTCTCCTTACAAGCCTCATCCACATCAGATTTTAGCAGTCCGATCACTTTAGGTTCATTTACAGTACCTCGACCAACAGCCGACCCAACGCCTAATAATGGGGTGTTTACTTTTACCCCAACCACTGCTCGATTTTTCCGTTTAAATACTCTAACTAACTATGGAAGTTCTATAGTAGGTTTAGGAGAGATCGTTTTTGAACAATCTCAAGATATTCGCTCTATTCCTGAACCTTTAACTTTATTGGGTGTGGGAACAGCCGTAGGGTTTAGTACATTGTTTAAACAAACAAGAAATAAAATGCAAAAACATCGATGAAAAAACTCATCAACCATCCTAGGGTGTTGAAAATGCTCTAAAACTCAGATCTTGCACCTCATGTTCAAACCCCGATTTTTAGTCAAACAATAACAAAGTTAATAGGGTTTCAGGGATCTAAAAATCGGGGTTTTTGGCTTTTTGATACTGGTGCAAGATCTGAGGTAAACAAAACTTTTATGCCAATATAAAAACCAATCATTTCCATACTTTTTTTAAGTGATCGCAAATGCTCTCAAACCCCCTATAATATTAAGAGCAAAGTTCCCAATCGATTATGAAATCCCTACACCGCCCCGACCTTTATAGCTGGTCATTCTTTGACACTGAACGGAACATTGATTGTAACAGCATCGCCTGGATTCGCCCGGAAGGAAATGTCCTCATCGATCCTCTTCCCCTCTCAACCCACGATTTAAATCACCTCAATTCCCTCGGTGGTGCGGCATGGATTGTCATTACTAACTCTGACCATATCCGAGCGGCGGCTGAAATCGCCGCTTTAACCGGAGCCAAAGTAGCAGCCCCAATGGGAGAAAAAGAAACTTTTCCTATCCCAAGTGACCACTGTTGATGAAAAAAGGATACGGACGCTCAAATGATTGTCCGTGCAGAGCTTGCCCTGAGCAACAGCTCAGGGACGGGGCGTTTTTAAAGGGAGGACTCGGATGCAGAACAAGTTCTGCATCATTTGAGAGTCTGTTCGGAACTTGTTCCGACCACAGCAAGAGCGACAATCCGCGTCCTCAACTTTTGAGCCGCGCTCCCTTCCCACCAGAGACAATTTTGTATCTAGATGAACATTTTTCCCCACGAGGCCGAAAGAGCCTAGATGCGTTTGCCCTGGGATGGGGTACGTTTAAAGCTATTAATGTCATTAAAAAAAGATAAATGAGAATAAATCTTCAATCGAGTGCGCCGAGATTTTTTCGATTGGCGATTAATTAACTATTTTTCAATAATTCTTACGTCAAATAAAGAATTAAAAAAAAAGGCAGATATAAACACTCTTTGTTAAAATATATAAAAAGCTATAAATAAATATAAATAACCTAAATTTATGACAGAGCTTGAACAGACCATTTTAAGCAAACTTCGTCAACTATCTGTAGAAAAACAACAAGAAGTATTACATTTTCTAGATTTCCTTCAACAAGGTTTAAAGACACCACCAACAGAAGAAGAAAGCCAAATAGTTAATGAAATTATCGCTCTTAGTTTAAAACGAGCAATGGTTACACCTTCTAAATCAACTCAGGAAATCTGGGATGAGTTTGAGCGAGTCAAAAATAAAATTGCCGTCGAATATGAGCAACTTAACCAGAATCAATAATAACATTTTTTCAAATGCTCAAAGTTATATTAGATGGGTCATTGGTTGAAATGCTTTCAACTGTTGCTACATAAGTTACATACCTACAACCGAACTATCTCCAAGTACATTGATAAGATTGTGTTGGAGTCAGAAATACTAACTACTGTATCTGTAATGACACTCTTCTCTTGCCGTATTGATAGGTATTAATATTGAAGGTTAATGGTAGCCCAGAATGCCAGCTTGAGACATGATGATTCCATCGCTATCTTTACGGCTGCGATCTTTCTTAGCAATCATAGTCGAGCGATCGAGGATGGCCAGTAATTTTTTCTCTCAACATGGGAATAATAAAAATGTCCTTAAGAATAGAAAAAAGTTGATCAAAATCTGCATCATCAAAGCCACGCCAGGGCCTGATACTAAAACGCTGATACTGAAATTACTGCGACAACACCCCTTCGGGATGACAGTCACCGAAATTAGTCAAGCCCTTAACCGTCCCGTGTCAATGGTTAATATTTGTTTGAGAGAGCTTCATTCATTAAAAGAGATTTCTCCACAAGCTGACAAAAGACGGTGGAGTGTTTATGCTGTTTCAAGAAAAAGGGAGAAGTAATTATCCTGATTCGGCTCTTTTTTACTCATAACTCAGCAAAAAATCCACGTAATCCGACGATAAACCCTCAATATCAAATCTCAAATCGCTATCAACATCCCAAAATTCCTCATCGCCAAACTCTTGAAACCCATCCAGTAAAAAATCAGCTTTGATTTCATTTAATGGGTTGCCTCCTCCAGTTGCCACAGCAATTGGTACGGATGCCGGTGGTGTAACTGAGCTAGATGCCGCTTCTTCAGAGAGCTTGGCTTCAAAGTCTGGAGGGAGTTTGATTGTAGAGAGGTCTAATTCATCTGAGTCTATTTCTGGGGTGCTATCGCTATCTGTTGGGGTTTTTTCACCTGTGCTAGAACCACTAAGAGATGATGTGTCGGTTGGTGTGGATGTGGGGTTGGCCGCAGTTGATCGTTTGCGGATTATTCTAATAGGGGAGTTGGTCATTAAAAACTGTTTTTAAAAAACGTGGTTGCTTCTTTATTGTAATGAAAGAGCTACCACTACGGCGTTGGGCTTGATAATCGCCCAGAAAACAGGGCCACACAGCCGATGACTTCTATAGATATATCTTCAAAATGCTTGGCCATTGCCTTTTGTAAACCCTCAAGGTCGTCATTTTGATTGGAAAAAATACCCCTGTTATTATATTTATCCATTAACCACTTTGCCAACCGGGATCGCGCTACACCATCATATAAAATAGTTGAACCGTAAATAACGGCTGACTGATTCATCAATGCTTTGAGGTGAGCCAATACTACCGATTTCGATTCTATAGAACCCGGAAGGCAATGAAGCAGGTAATTGATGGCCACCGAATCAAACTTTTCGGCATTTATATGAATCGGCTCTAAAACATTGCGCCGATAAATTTCAGGTTTATATCGCGCAATTCGCCTTTGAGCGAACTCCAAACTATTCTCGTTGAGGTCCATCAAGGCTATGCGTGGCTCGGCACACGGGAACTGACATCGAGCCAGGAAATATCCCGTGCCCACTCCAACGTCTAGATGATTGGCGCTCTTATGTTTGTTGTAATGTTCTAGCAGTCGGCGGGTAGGACATTTCCAGATGAACTGATTCGACAAGCCAAGCACTCCGTTCGTCATAGACAGCAAGAGTCCCCTTGGTATAAATAGCCTGTCCGGCTTCAACTTGCTCAGGTGTAATACTCATGACTACCTTCGCATTTATAATTAGAGATGATGGTAATGATTATTTTAGCCCTAACTACTCATAACTGAGCAAGAAATCCACGTAATCCGAGGACAAACTCCCAATATCAAACCTCAAATCGCTATCGGCATCCCAGAATTCTTCGTCCCCAAATTCCTGATACTCATCCAATAAAAAATCAGCTTTAATCTCATTTAAGGGGTTGCCCCCTCCATAAACAACAGCAATTGGTACGGATGCCGGTGGTGCAACTGTGTTAGCTGCCCTTTCTGCTTCGAGCTTGGCTTCAAAGTCGGGAGGGAGTTTGATTGTGGAGAGGTCTAATTCATCTGAGTCTATTTCTGGGATGCTATCGTTATCTGTTAAGATTTCAACACCGGTGTCTGAACCAGTAACAGATGATGTGTCGGTTGGTGTGGGCGTGGGGTCACTAGCAGAAGATCGTTTACGGATTATTCTTATGGGAGTGTTGGTCATTAAAAACTGTTTTTAAAAAACGTGGTTGCTTATTTATTGTAAATGCTTTAGAACAAGAATGGTGTCATTTTTAACCCGGATAAGGGAAGTAGTCATTACTTCCCCTAATGGTTGTAATATTGAGCGGGCAGCAATAATAACGGCTGATAGCTTCCTACAAGTAAAAGTCAACTAAACCCATAAACAAATCTCAAGTTATAATAATACTTGTACTTAATTACGTACAATAGAGGCCGGTTCTGAATCGACTACAGGAAATAGAATAAGGTTAGATTTAATTTCAAGTGCCTCAACCGCTTCAGAAGTTTGAGCTTCATCCGTTTTAGGTTCAGTCGCTAGTTCTTCTATCGATTGATTTAAACTTTGCAAAGTGTTCTGTCTGGCCAGTCGGGTGATTTGAGAGGCGGCTAACTCTCCATTGATGACAATGGTTTCAATCTCTACGCGATTTTCGTTTACCGTAATATTAACTTCACAGTTATATTTTTTGGTAAAATACTCGTGCGCTTTTAAATAAAGCTCACTGCTTTCTTTGCGATCGGTAAAAACATATTCTAAATATGTAGAAACCATTTTTCCTCTAAATTTCACTGGCTCATACAGGCGGGTGTCGTCGGCGTAATTGTTTTTAATACCCAAGTATTTTTTGGCTATTGGTAACACTTCCTTTTGAGTTGGGCCATCAGTCCACGCGATCGTAATTTTATCGAGAGTAGATTTTACGGAAAATTTAACGCCTTGAAAGGCTTGGGACAGTTCTAGTTTAACTTCTTTGGCTATTTCTTTAACTTCGACGCGAGGCGGATTATTTGATAGCTGCATTTTTTTCTCCTTATGTATCTATGTATCGATTAGGGGAAGAAGTTCAAGTTATTTATTAGAAAAAATTTGGAGCCAAATTTAATCTTTTTTGTTTCCCATGCTGTAGCAGATTAAGATTACCTTTAAATTTTAATGAGGTTGATGGAGTGAAGAACTTAACCTCAGCTAATCATTGATATAGCTCAAAGAAATTCAAAAGTCAATAGATAGGTTAAATCAATTCAGATTCAATTTCTTTTAACAAGTTGAGTAGAGTTTTTTGAGCTTCTATTCCACATTGCTCATCACTTAAATGGGGCATCTCAGTTTTAATTTTAAGAGCCAGCATCGTCGCTAACTTTTGGGTAAAAGGAAGTAACTGTTTTTGTCCGGCTGCCTCAATGAATAATTGTTTTAAAATTGCATCTGTTGTGGTCATGGCTTAATCCTCCTGTTTCTGAAATAAAGGTTTTAACCGAGTCTAATTAAAATGTCAAGAGAAAGCTAGATAAATTTTTTATTAATTTCTAACTATTCCTGTCAGAATAGTTAGAAATCAATAAACTCTAAAAACTCTGGTTCTCTAAATAGTCAATGACCAATTCATTTAAAGAATGGTAATTGATTTCTCTCAAACTTTCAATAAGCCCAAGTCGGGCAGTTCTATCCCAAGTCGCAGGATATTCTACACCCCCTTGCCATTGGGCAAATTCTACAATTTTTTCGTATCGATCTAGGGATATAGTTTCGTGATTTGGATAGGCTTGTTGATATAATTCAGTTGGGTTTAAATTGAAATAATCACAGAAATTCTTAAACAGTGCCACTACAGGAGATGTTATCGAACCGTCGCAAGCTTGTCCCGGCGTATAGGGGCGCTTACTAAAAATAGCTTTTTTAGTGTACCTTAAAATTTGCTTAACGGATGGTTTTTTTTTGTAGCGTCTTACTAAATGATGAATGCCTCCTGCCACTTTGAAGAAAGCTTCAACAAGATAATTCTCGTTACTAAATACCGGTTGTGTATCTAGACCTATCCAAACATCATAATCTGAGGTTCGTTCAGTTAAAATTACTTTAAATCTGTCCATAATTTTCTATCAATTTTTTAGGTGAGGGGACAGGGTGAGTAGCACATACCCAACCCGTTAATATTTTTTGACGAAGGGAAATTAAGAGCCAAACCGCGCTAAATGTGCAGCTTCTTCTTTTTCAGTAAAAAATAAGTACAAGCCTGTTTGTTGAGTGAAAGTAGGAACAAGCTGGTCACAATAAACATTTTTTACTTGAACGGTAGCACTTTCGACTAATTCGGGTATCCCGTTACGCCTGGTTATTTTCTGAAAACTGAGATCGTAGAGGTCTAAAGAATTTAAAGAAATTGTACAGCAGTTAAACCGAGAAGAACCTTTAAATTTAAATGTTAATGTTTGCTCAGAACTAACAAAATCATAAGCACCAATGAAAGCTTTAAGACGGGGATAGCCTCCAAGCTGATCTAAGAGTTGGGTGACAAAAGTATTAGTCATTGAAATTATCTCCGTATGAGGGAATGGGATTATTAGGGGAGAGGAGATTACAGGCTATCTCCTCTAACACATTTTTAAGAAATTTTTTCGTAGGTGTAATTGGGTTTAATTTCTCTGTTTAAAAATTGTCCAACTGAATCAGCTTTGATTAGAGACGCAAAATTGAAGAAGGGAACATCAAAGTAACGATATCTTGACCCATTCTTAAACTCTATTTGCAATACCCTTAATGAAGATTCATAACCGATAGCTTCTATATTCGAGCTACCGCTACAGCGCAAGGTATCTGTAGGAATCATGGTAATATTTTCTAATAGTTCAGCATCGGTTAAAGCGGGAGTGGGTTCAACAGTTATTTGTTGCCCTGCTGCGAGTTGAGCTATTAATTTAATTCCTTCCAATGCTTGTGGTGGGGCGGGTACGTCTTTTATTTCCAGCGTTCCATCGGGTTTGGAAATTAGTACCTGTAACTTACCCAAAGGTGCGTTTCCGTCGTGTCCGATCGCTTTGATATTGCTTAAGTCTAGTTGATATAGCTGCATAGTAAATAACTCCTCTTTATTCATTCGTGACAACTTAAGAAAATCAAGCAGATGTCAAGAGAAGTTTTTAGGTGATTAAGGGCGGATGGGAAAGATAAAGCGCACTTTGCCTTAAAATAAGAGAAGATAAACCATGATTAACTTTGAATGAGTCGAAAAACCAACCGCGACCACGCCAAAAGACAACAACGCCCTATGATGGAAGATAAGACAGTTTCAGCCCAAATAGCCGCTTTATTAACTCCAGCACTGGAAAAACAGAAAAAATATTGTCGTCAACTCGGTTTGCGAGACAGAATATTGACCCTTCCCCTGATGGTTGCGGCTGTACTAACGATGTTGTGGAGAGATGTGGCAGGAGTGAGAGAATTAACTAGAATATTAGCTAGGGAAGGTTTTTTATGGTGTGACCGTTTACAAGTTTCTCAGCAAGCTTTATCGAAAAGATTTCTCACTTTTCCGTCTGATTTATTTGAAAAGGTTTTTAAGGAAATACTACCATTATTGGCGGAAAAATGGCAAACGAGAAATCATCGACCACTGCCTGAAAGTGTACAATTTAGTTTAACAAGATTTGAAAAAATTTGGATAGCTGATAGTTCTACTCTTGAAGCTTTATTTAAAAAACTGAAAAGTCTTGAGGATGTACCAAAAGGTCAATTGGCGGGAAAAATTGGAGTAGTTATAGATTTAGTGACTAGACTACCCATAGAAATTTGGTTTAAAGCAAACCCGAAAACAAATGATACAAAGTTTGAAGAAGATTTATTTAAAATAGTAGAAAAATCGACATTGTTATTATTAGATAGAGGCTTTTATCATTTTTCTTTTTGGCTTCAACTAATTGACAAAAAAATTCATTTTATAAGTCGGATAAAAAAAGGTGCAGCTATAAAAGTAGAGGAAGTTTTTACAGAGAGTTATTCTCTTCGGGACCGTAAGATAAGATTGGGTTCTGGAACAAAAATAACTCCTTATATAATCCTCCGTTTGGTCGAAGTTAAGTCAGGAAAAGCTTGGCATTCTTACTTAACCTCAGTTTTAGAACCCGATATTTTACCCCCTTACGTTGTAGCGGATTTATATCGAAAAAGATGGCGGATTGAAGAAGAATTTAACATTGTTAAACGTCTTTTAGGTTTGAGTTATTTATGGGTTGGTTCTATCAATGGAGTCAAATTACAGATATGGGGGACTTGGCTATTTTATGCCATTTTAATTGATTTGGGAGATGCCGTAGCCGATGAACTTTCATTTCCATTTGACTGCATTTCTTTAGAAATGGTTTATCGAGGTCTCTATCATTTTGGAGTAGCGAATCAAAAAGGCAAAGCAAAAGACCCCGTGAAGTATTTTGCGGCTCCTGAGAACAAAGATTTAGGAATTGTGAAACAGCTACGAAAAAATAACACTAAATTAATTGTAGCACCTTTTCCGGAAGAACAACGGAATACTCCTGAGTTTTTCTTTTCGGCTAAATCTCTGACGTATAGCTAAGAATCTTGAGGTAGTTTTTGAAAAAAAACTGGTAAAAATCAATAGTAATCAACAGGAATAATGAAAAATACTCCTGTTGCTCATAGATATAAAAAAGATAACTTTAGTTAGCGTAAATTTTACGCTAACTAATTTCTAGCTTAATTTCTTCCATTTTTTACTGATTAGGAAAACTAAACTTGTTTTTAAACTCTCTTGACATCTGGCTTACAGCCTTAAGTTGTCACGAATGCTTCGGGATGACAGTTACGGAAATTAGTCAAGCCCTTAACCGTCCCGTGTCAATGGTTAATATTTGTTTGAGAGAGCTTCATTCATTAAAAGAGATTTCTCCACAAGCTGACAAAAGACGGTGGAGTGTTTATGCTGTTTCAAGAAAAAGGGAGAAGTAATTATCCTGATTCGGCTCTTTTTTACTCATAACTGAGCAGAAAATCTACATAATCCGACGATAAAGTTGCCAAATCCCACCTCAAATCGCTATCAACATCCCAAAATTCCTCATCGCCAAACTCTTGAAACCCATCCAGTAAAAAATCAGCTTTGATCTCATTTAACGGGTTGCCCCCTCCATGAACAACAGCAATTGGCACGGATGCCGGTGGTGTAAAGGAGTTGGCTGCCCTTTCCGCTTCGAGCTTGGCTTCAAAGTCTGGAGGGAGTTTAATTGTAGAGAGGTCTAATTCATCGGAGTCGGGAAGATTTTTCGGCTCGTCACCTGTTGTAAATTGTTCACCAGTAGTATTTCCTTGTGAGGATAATGCTTCTGTTTGAGATGGTGAAGAGTCCGTTACAGAGCTTTGCTTTTTAATTAATCGTACAGGGGGGTTAGTCATTAAAAACTGTTTTTGTTGATCCCATAACAAGTGTAATTTTTATTGTAATGCGTTCTGGGTAAAGCCGAGATCAGTGCAAAATTGAATAGGATGTCCAATACAAAAAGCGCAAATCCTGTCTGCCCAACTTAGCAGGTAATTTAGGCGGCTTGAGTAATATCAGGATCTTATAGAGCCTTTTGGGGGCTTCAAATAGCTATCCCAAAAAATCTTTAACTACCGGACATTTTCGTAAAATTTCTTCAGATAAATAGCCGGCACTCCTAATCCCCAAAGAACACCAATCCCAAGATAAATCACATTAGCTTTCAAGAAGCCCCACTTAGCTATACGACGATCACAAGTCTCTACAAAACGATTGATTTGACGGATTTTCCCAAATTGAAGCATCTTTATACATAAATCAGCATCCTCCATTATGGGTAACTCAGCATTAAAGCCACCACAGGCCAAAAACTGAACACGGCGGCAAAACATGGTTTGATCGCCAAATAAGAGTCGGAATCGTTTAAGAAAAAATAACTGAGGTCGAAATACTAAAGGTATGTAGTAAGTTTTTAAAGCACTGTGCAGCAAAAACCACCAGCGAATTCTTGTCGTACCTCGAATAACGGGGATAAAGGCAGCACAAGCCACCGTCGGCTCGGCTAAAGTCCTGTTGACGAGCGTTACCAAATCATCCATCACCAGGGTATCAGCATGAAGGAAACAGAGATATTCTCCCATAGCCTGACTGGCTCCTGTATTCATCTGAATCGCGCGACTGGATTTTGACGATCTGATCACACAGGCTCCGGCTTTTTGAGCAATATTAACGGTTTCGTCAGAACTTCCCCTATCAACCACCACAATTTCCAAGGCAGGCGGCTCAAGAATGCTCAGACAACGCAAGGTACGTTCAATTACGGTAGCTTCATTTAAAGTCGGGATAATAATCGATACAGAAGGCATATAAACTTAAACATGATATTTTAAGGCTTATAATTGTATTATTACAATACTGCATGGCAGAGCTAGGGAAGGGTAGTGGTGGTGGCGCGTGAGTTAGCTGCTTTTTCTTTTTCGAGTAAGACCTTTAAATCATCGGGAAGAAAGAGTGGTTACTACTTTTTCCCCTATACATTTTAATATTCATCAGGCAACATCAACAACGGCTGAGAGTTTTTAACCTACTATTCTAGGCTGTACCCATAAACAAATCTAGGCTAGTGAGAAATCGGCTTGGAACGATGAAAGGATATTGTACACCTCATTGATTAATACTGTAACTGAAAAACACAAGGGTGTCAAAATGCTCTTTAACGGTTTTCTTATTTAATTTCTTTTAATAACTCTAATAGAATTTGTTTGGCGTTTTCCCCACATTCTACATCAGTTAAATGGGGCATCTCAGTTTTTATTTTAAGAGCCAGCATCGTCGCTAACTTTTCGGTGAAAGGAAGTAATTGTTTTTCGGCTGCTGCCTGAATCAATAATTGTTTGAAAACTGCGTCTGTTGTCGTCATAACTTAATTCTCCTCTGCGTCGAAAATAAAAGTGTAATGAATTCGTCCAAATTCTATTTATTTTAAAACTGTAATAGAACGCCGTTTATTATCAAGCCAATCAATGTAGCCGCTTTTTTTCAGCCGCCGTAATTGCTTTTGTACAGTATTGCTCGATTTAATTTTTAATCCTTCCATTAATTCTTTAATAGTTGGCGATTGTTGGTGTTCAGCTATATAGTTCCTAATAAAAAAATATAAAGAATAGTCTTTCTCATCAACATCTTTCCAAAAATCATTAGGAATAGGAGGGCATTTGGGTGGGGATTGTCCAACAATGATAATATTTCTTTTTCCGCCTTGTTCCCAATCGATATACCCTTTGAGCTTGAGAATCCTCAAATGTTCTTTGATGGTGGAAACGTGCTTTTCAAGTTTTTGTGCTATTTCTTGGCGACTTGGAGAATGCTGATATTTATCGATGTATTCAACCAGGAATTGATAAACTTCGGTTTGCTGTGGATATAATTTGTTTTTCATTTTTCTTTAAAGAAATTTACTGATCTTAAAATTGAAGTCGGGGGAAATAATTGTTACTTCCCCTATAGCTTCGATTTCTTTTTAGGTTTCCCTCTCGAAGATAGGTTTAATTTGTGTCAGATGAAAACGCACTTCACCAAAAATGCCCTCAAGTAATGTGAATAAGAGTGCTATCTGAAGATAATCTGTCCGGCTGTGCAAATAATCCATCCCTTCTTGAATCAATGTTTCTATAGGAAAGATAACTTTTTGGCTCCAAGAGGACTCCCAACCAAAATTTTTATTAACACTCATCATTTTTTGAGCTATCGCCAACGCCTGTTTGGCCGGATAAGTAAGTTGTCCTAGCTCTTTTTTACTCAAGAGGGTTTGAATCGATTCTAAGGATTTAATTAAGCTTTCGAGCAAACATTGATAGGGAGTATCATCTATTACTTGCATGAGCAAGTTATAAGGATAATAGGGATTAATAAAGCCAGCCAAATTTCCTTGATAAATTGTAGTAGTGATGGCTTTTTCTTCATGGTCTTCCCCGTCAACCGATTCGGCTAAAAGAAAAACTTTTTGCTCACAATTAACTGTGTAGCGGTATTCCGTATCACCATGACTATCATGGCAACCGGTTATTTCCGCTTCGGGATTAGCCCTTAAAAATTTATCGGCTAATGAACCTCTTTGATGATCTAAAAGAAGCATCTGTAAAAAGTAATGTGCTGCTCCTTCTAAGTATCCATCCGAATGAATATAAAAAGTCACGGTATAGTCTTCAGGGCAAACGCATCTAATTTTTTAAAAGTAGCCGGGATAAAGGGTTTAGCACTCACGGAGCATTTGTACTGAAATCAGGGAATCTTGACCCCATCAGGGATCTCAGATTTAGATGCGTTTGCCCTGGTATAGTCTTCGGTTATAAATGCGTAGGTGGCACGAGTTGACATAATATTTACTCCCTTTTGTAGCGATTTGAGTGAAAGAAAAAGATTAAGTTTTGAAAAAATTTAAGAAGTCGTTGTAGAGAAAAATCTACTTCTTTTTAACTAAGATTTTAACCGGCTTCAAATAAAATTTGAACAGAAAAGCTAAATATCTTTTGGCTTTAGTTCTTTTCATTTTTGCCAGAATAGTTAGAAATAAATCAACTCCAAAAACTCCCGTTGTCTAAATATTCGATCACCAACTCATTTAAGGAATGGTAATTAATTTCTCTCAAACTTTCAATAAGTCCAAAAATCGCAGTTTTATCCCAAGTCGTAGGATATTCTACACCGCCTTGCCATTGGGCAAATTCTACAACTTGTTTGTATTGGTCAATAGATATAGGTTCGTCCGTTGGATAAGCTTGTTGATATAATTTAGTTGGGTTTAAACTGAAATAATCGCAGAAATTCTTAAACAGTGCCAATACAGAAGTTGTAATAGAACCATCGCAAGCTTGTCCTGGAGTATAGGGACGCTTACTAAAAATAGCTTTTTTAGCGTCGCTTAAAATTTGCTTAATGGATGGTTTTTTTTCGTAACGTCTTACTAAATGATGAATGCCTCCTGTCAATTTTAAGAAAGCTTCAACGAGATAATTGTTGTTACTAAATACCGGTTGTGTATCTAGACCTATCCAGATATCATAATCTGAGGTTCGTTCGGTTAAAAGTGTTTTAAATCTGTCCATAATTTTCTATCAATTTTTCAGGTGAGGGGACAGGGTGAGTAGCACATACCCAACCCGTTAATATGTTTTGACGGTGCTTAAGAAAATCTTGCTAAATGTGCCGCTTCTTGTTCGGTGGTAAAAAATAAATACAAACCCGTGTATTCAGTGAAAATAGGAACGAGTTGGTCACAATAAACATTTTTTACTTCAACCGTAGCCTCTTGGACTAATTCGGGTATCCCTTGGCGGCGGATGATTTTTTGAAAGCTGAGATCATAAAGGTCTAAAGAATTCAAAGAAATTGTACAGCAATTAAAGCACGAAGACCCCTTAAATTTAAACGTTAATGTTTGTTCTGAATATACAAAGTCATAAGCTCCAATGAAAGCTTTAAGACGAGGATAGCCCCCAAGCTGCTCTAAAAGTTGGGTAACAAAAGAATTAGTCATTTAATTATCTCCTTATTGAATAATCGTATTAAAATGAACGGTAATTCGGTAGAGGAGATAGTTAAAAATCTCCTCCAGTCCAAGTTTTTAAGCAACTTTTTCGTAGCGATAATCAGATTTAATTTCTCTGTTAAAATATTGTCCAACTGAATCGGATTTAATCAATTGAGCAAATTTGACAAACGGGACATCAAAGTAACGATATATTGACCCATTCTTAAACTCAACCTGTAACACTCTAAGAGATGATTCATAACCGATAGCTTCAATATTCGAGCTACCTCCACAGCGCAATGTATCTGTAGGAATCATGGTTATATTTTTCAATAGTTCAGCATCGGTTAAAGCGGGAGTTGGCTCAACAGTTATTTGTTGCCCTGCTGCCAACTGTGCTATTAATTTAATTCCTTCTAATGCTTGCGGTGGGGCGGGTACGTCTTTGATTTCCAACGTTCCATCGGGTTTGGAAATCATGACCTGTAGCTTGCCTAAAGGTGCGTTTCCGTCGTGTCCGATTGCCTTGATATTGCTTAAGTCTAGTTGGTATAATTGCATTGTTAAATCTCCATAGATAGCTTTTCTCTGAAGAGAGTGTCATTATTCAAGGCACTCTCTCTTGATTGATTAGTGGTTGAAATACTGTTGATGAGCCGTTGCGTATTCATCTAGCAGTCGGTAATCTTCTGGGGTTAAATCTGATGCCCAATATTGATACTCTTGAGCGTCATCAACTTCTAAAATAAAGATTTCTACATCGTAGTGGGGGCAGATGGTTTTCTGAACGAAGAAGGAACAGTTAGGTATTTGCATTGTCTTAAATCCTTATAAATCTTTGTAGCGGTGTAGCGATTTATTTCATGTCTTTATAATATCAATCTTGCAAGGATGCGTCAATAGTTTAAACGCAAATATATCTGATCGCAGGGATAAAAATGATAAATAATTCTGATTAATTAATCAATAAAATATATCTTAAGGATGAGAAAAAATTAAAGCGATAAATTTTTTATTAAGAATGTTAAATTTACCTTTGATATTGACAGATAATAGCGCAGGTGTTACATTAATGTAAAAGCCAGTGCCGAGTTAAAACATTTCAAGTTAATCCCCTGGCTCATTGGCAACAAAATTACCTTATATCAGCTACCATTTCTATAATCACCCAATCCGTTACACAAGCGATTACAGATTTTAAAACAACCCCTAACCCGGCATTAAAGATTGTCCCAGGCGCAAAAACAAAAACTCATCATTCCTCGCCAAAGCAGCGTACACGGCGATCCCTTCGTGGCGCGGAGCGCTCGCTCTCAAATCTTAT
Source organism: Gloeothece verrucosa PCC 7822 (assembly GCF_000147335.1). Classification (NCBI taxonomy): domain Bacteria; kingdom Bacillati; phylum Cyanobacteriota; class Cyanophyceae; order Chroococcales; family Aphanothecaceae; genus Gloeothece; species Gloeothece verrucosa. Next base: position 452,397 of record NC_014534.1, on the reverse strand, counting down.
TCGAGGCGAGGTAGCGGCTTCCACTTGAGAACGGTAACAGAGCTATTAACCATACAACTGCGATGATCGCCTTTTGTTGGCGATCGCAACCCCGAACGGCTCAGTTAAAAATATTGCCAAAGGAGAATTAAAGCTTTATGTTAAATCCAATAACCCAAAAATTTGACTTTTTAGAAGGGAATGCGGCTCTAGTTCCGCCTGGGCTTGCGTCTGCGCTCAATATTTATGTTCAACCACTAATGCTTGAGCGATATAACCAAGGCAAGATTTTTCTGGCTATTGGCGCGAAACACGGCGGTCGTTTAATGCTGCAAATCAATGTTCACGCAACTGAAATCCCGGCTCTCGTGAGATGGGAAGAGGAGAATAAAAACAGTAATAGCCAGAAAGTCCCTAAAAAACGCCCAATCAATAAAAAGCGCGTTGAAGATATCAAAAACTACATTAGAGAACGGGCACAAGCCGGCAAAAAATGGATTTTAGGAACCCTTACAGCGAATGTAGATCCTGCGGCTGTTGAGTATCAGAGGATTTGGGAGGATTTCTACATGGTTTTTATTCCTAACTGCACTCGTGTCGGTATTATTGACGGACAACATCGCACTAGGGCGATCGTTGAACTTGTTGACTCAGATCCTGATTTAATTTCTCAGATGAGCTTTCCGATAAGTTTGATATTAGAAGGAGATTTAAAGCAGTGAATTACCGATTTTTGGGATCTGGCTAAAATTAGCCAGTCAAAGAAAACTAAACCCAAAATCCGGTGCGCTAAACCTAAACTCAGGACTACATGAAGAAGCCGCCATCACGGGCGATCGCCCTACCGCCTCTCATTTATGTTCGATGGCTTTGACTTTTGATAAACGCTTAAACCCGATCGGCGTTTTTTAGCTTGGCTTGAGAATCGTTTTAATTTCTTTAAGCTTTTGCTTTAACAAAGTTTCCAAGGCTTTTAAATTGTTGGGTGAGATTTCATTAACTTGAATTTTTTCCAGAGTTTCGAGCATTACTGCCCCAGGTTCTTGTTTTTGAGATTTGTTTGATTCTCCCACCGAAGAAATTACCTGAGCTACTCGTTGCCTCGTAGCAGCAACCGATAGGCGTTGCTCGATCACTTCAGAAATGATAGAAGAACGAATTTTTTGCGCTTCTTGGTCAGTTAAGCCTAATTTTTCGGCTGAAATTTGCTGTAACACTTTAGCATGATGTCCCCCTAAGCCTTGGGTGCGAATTGCTATTTTTAAATCCTCATGAAATTTTAAAGCTGGAAAAACATTAGCTTTTATTGACGCTGGATTAAGTTGTAATGAAAGTAAAAACCTGGCGATTATTCCCTCAGATTCCTTAATAATATCTTGTGCTTCTAGTTGTTTTAATTTTTCCTCTTGTTGCTCTTTATCTAAAAAAGTTAAATTCGTTAATTCGTCAACTAACTTTTTCCGAGTTAATCGAGCCATGAGAGCATTTAGTAATCTCGGAATTTCTTGAGCATCAATTCCGTAGGTTTCCGAGATGTCTTTAATTAACGCTTCAGCTAAATCTAAAGGATTTAGGTTTTCTCGATGATGATTGATTAAAATCGAATAACGGCGTAAAGTTTCGGGTTTTTCTAAACAAACAGATTCTTTTTTCGGTATAATAATTCCATCAATCGTTGCCCAATCAATTGATCGTGCTGCCCTACATCTGCGCTCTCCTTCAAATAACAAATATGAATTGAAGCTTTTTTGAAAAACTAAGATGGGTTGTTGTTGTCCATGTTCAAGAAGGGAGCAAGCTAATAAGCGAATACTTTCTTGGCTGAAGGTTTGACGTGATTGAGAGGGATTGAACTCTATTTGAGATAAAGGGATTTTCTGTATTCCTTGAGGTAAAAGTGAGGAACGAAGTTCGACCACCTTGTTCTCAAAAGCTTTTTTATCTTCTAGTCCTCTTAAGCGCTCAATTTCAGCCGTCAATTCTTCAATTGTTTGGTTAGCTTGATTAAGCTGTTGATGTAAAGATACATCAGCAAATTGAGATGAAATTATATTATCTCCTATCCGGCGGCCCATAGTTGTTGTTGCTCCTCGACGAGTTCAGCTTTTAAAGTTTTGAGAACTTCATTAAAATCTTGGCAAGCTGGATGTTTACCTTTATAAAGATGTAGTGGTAATCCCATCGCACTAGCGTTTTTAAATTCTTTTGAATAGCGGATAGGATTGAAACAGGGTATTCCCAATGGCTCTAACATCGGTGGTAACTGCTTCAATAGGTTGCGATGAATTGCTGTGTTCAAATCATACTGAAGCGGAACAATACCTAATATTTTAGGTTGAGGTTTAAGCCTAAGAGTAGTAAATCTTTCATAAAGCCATTCAAATAATCTTGAAGCTCCACAGGTAGATTTCGGCTCGACTTGTATGGGAATAATTATATGGGTGGCAGAGGTAATTGCAATTGTGGTTAGTGGTCCCAACGTGGCGGGACAATCAAATATGACCACATCCTGCTCTAAAGGATAATCGGATAAGCGATCGCTTAATAAATATGCGCCTCGATCATGTAAGACCAGTTCATTTATACTTTTTACCAGTCCTAGATCTCCTTGAATTGCATAAGCATTTTTTACTTGATCTTCCCATAACTTGACCAGAGGCCATCGTCCGTTAAACTTGTCGTCACAGAGAACTTTAGAAATAGTCCGTTCTGAAGTTGGCCGCTCCAGCCCACAGAAAAGATTAATTGACCCTTGTGGGTCAAGATCGATCGTGACTACTGAGTATCGAGCTTTAGCTAATAGATAAGTCAAGTGAGTGGTTAAAGTTGTTTTCCCACTCCCACCGGCATTGGAAAGGATTGCCAAACGTAGCTGTTGCATGGTTAAGTCAAACCGGCCCGGAGGCTGTCCCATAGAATAACATTATCCTATGAGCGCACTGCCCTCAAATTTGTTTCCCATTAGTTAAGTTCAGTTTGTCCTCGGTGCTAAAAGTCAGTCATGAGGTTCGTGCATAGAATAACATTATCCTATGGGCGCATTGCCCTTAAATCTGTTTTCCAGTAAAGTACCCCAACACTTTTACGATGAAGCGGACTTTCGCTCAATCAGTAACCCGATTGATATCAGACTCGATGTAACTACTATCGTAGCCCACCACTTTACGAGTCCCTCCCATAAATCTGTTTTTTTTCATCATCAAAATTTTGGCCGCGATTCAAATGTAGGATAATGTTATTCTATACGTCTGCTTTTCCGAATGACTTTGTAATTAAAAATGAGCTTTTAAAGCTTACACTGCTGAACTTGTTGGTAAAAATCTTCCATCACTCCGGCTAAAGATTCAACCATGCCCGGATTGAGTTCTAAAAATAGCCAATCATCAGAGCTAAAAGTTTCTTGATTGGATTTCCAATTTCCTTGTTGATTGTAGCCATTGTCGGCCAAGGATAATATTGTTGTTGGCAAGTAACCTTTTTGCGCTGATAGCTTGAAGTTGATTTCTCCATAGACAACTCCACAACTGATCCATCCTAATTCTTGACAAAAACGATTTACTACATCTCCTATCCAATATTGTTGTTGTTGATTTTTTTCCTTTTCTTGTTGGTTAACTCTGTCCCAAATTTCGGCTTGAGCTTTAAATCCGTAAACCCCTTGTGTATATTTTTGCCAAAGCTGTTCCAGGGTCTGCAAATCATTACAGGGAAATTGACCCTCTTTGTTAGCCGTTTCTTCCATCGATAAAACAGCTTTTAACGTTTCTTGATTAGCTTGTTCAAATTTTCCCGATTTTAAAGCTCCCTCGATTTGATTAAAATTAACAAGCGAAGAAGCCTTAATTTTTAACGGAAATCCTACCAACACTGAAGTGAGAAGCAACACGGCAAGCACTTGACACCCCCGTATAGGTTGACTCACTTTTTGGCCTCCTTAATGAGCGATAAATATTAATTTTAGCTTTAATTGGACTATTTTTCTCCAATAAAACTTTCAAATTTTCCATCCTAAAAGAGAATGCTAGTCAATTGTTTTTTTTTGTCAGTGAGGAGAATCCTGGGTTGAAAATGATTTATATCACTGACCGAAAGCGGATAATCTGTTAAATTCAAGCCAGAAAATATACTTAAAGACCCCAGTCGGCACAACTTAATATCGAGACTGGTTTATATTCAAGTTTCTCTCTACAATCTTGCTCAGAGCCAATCAACGGAACTGAGGAAGATTGTTTTGAACGCACCTTACTTACTATTAATTACTCTTATGTATTAACTTTCAGAATCCTTTGTTCTTCCATCACCCGGATCTGCCTCACCCTTCGTTTTCTTCTCGAATACATTAATTCCAGCACCTTCTAGCTCGATGATTCCATCAGCATCAATTTTAACTATCTTGCCGGACAAAGCGGCTGTCCATGCTGAGTAGGAGTCCATTTTCTCAACGTTTTTCTGAAGTTTTTTGCGGTCTACTTCGGCTCTTACTACAACTCCATTATCTCCCGTGATCTGTAACGTTATTTTTTTCCCTGTTTCGGGTAATTGGGGCCTTTCGCTAAATTTAATTGTTACCTCTGGTGTTTTGCCATTGATCATAATTACTCCTGTCTGTGAATTTGTCTCGGCTGTAGTGGTTGATGTAGTGACTGATGTAGGATCTGTGGCTGTAACTTGTGTTGCTGTAGCTGCTGAGTCAGTAACAGTAGTTGAGTTAGTTCCTATTCCGGTTCTTCTAGACTTATTATGCTAAACTGTTAGTAAATATACTTGAAATATAAATCAAATGAAACGGCAACTTACCAAAATTCTTGATTTACCAGGAGTTTTAGTTAAAGATAAAAAAACTTGTGAAAATACTTTGATTTTAGAGGTAGAGCTTCAATATAAAGCAGCCCGTTGTCCTAATTGTTGTAAAATAAGTCACCGCCTTCATCAAAACCATTATTTTTTAGTTAAAGATATACCTTGGGGAGAAAAAGAAATTATTTTAAAAGTAAATCGACGACAGTTTAAATGTAATAATTGTCAGAAACCTTTTAGTGAACAGTTAGAATTTGTTGGCTCTCGAAAAAAATATACTCAGAGATACGCAAAATTTATTACTGAACAAGTTGTTAATAGCGACCTTTTAAGTGTAGCTCAAAGAAATAATTTAACCGAAGCAGAAGTTTAATCAATGATTAATCAAATTAGTCAAGAAGTTTTGCCAATAAATTTAAAATCTTTAAAAAGGCTAGGAATTGATGAAATCAGTTTAGTTAAAGGGCAAGGAAAGTTTGTTGTTGTTTTAGTTGATTTAGAAAAAGGAAAATTAATAGGTTTGATTAAAGATAGAAAAGCTAAAATTTTAGAAAATTATTTAAAGAATTGGGGAAATGAAATTTTAGAACAGATAGAAGAAGTTAGTATAGATTTGTGTAAAATGTATAAAAATATAATCAAAAAAGTCTGTCCTAATGCTGTGGTAACAGCAGATAGATTTCACCTGACGAAACTATTACATGAAGAACTAAATCAAGGTCGAATTGACCCCCCGACCGACCTGGAACAAGTTCCAGGTCGCAAGCGGGGGGTCGCATTCCGCGACCAAAAAAAAACGGCTGAATCTTTAGAGATTGAGCAGCGAAAGCAGATATTTGCAGCCATAAAAGGAGGAAAATATGTCTTACTAAAAAGAGAGAGCAAGTTAAAAGATAAACAAAAAATAAAGTTGTATCAAATGAAAGAAGCTTCTCCTCTTATAGAAATAATGCACAATTTAAAAGAAGAGTTTACCTATATTTTTGAAAAAAGTCAAAATTTGGGGGAAGGAACTTTAAATCTGGCAGAATGGATGCTCAAAGCTCAAAAATATTTTCCAAAAACTGTCCGAACTATGAAAAATTGGTTTGCAGAAATAGTTGGTTATTTTGAGCGTAAAACAACTAATGGCGTAGTCGAAGGAATTAATAATAGATTAAAGGTTTTAAAGCGTTGCGGATTTGGCTTTAAAAATTTCGATAACTATCAAAAAAGAGCTTTATTATTTTGGCACTTAGCTGATAGTTTAGCATAATAAGTTTAGAAGAACCCGAGTTTTAGTCCGCTTAAGTTTTGTTGCCTGTCAGTGCGAAAGTAAATTCGCCAGGCGTAAAGTTTATCTAATGAGATTTGGTCTAGTTTTTTTTGATGAAACAGGTAAACAGATAAACTCGTCCCATCAGCCAATAACAGTTTTCCCATCTTGGGAGATTGGGGATCTAGTTCCAAATGCCCCAGGACATAACCAAATGCTGAATATTGGATTGATGTGGTTGGTTGAGCCTCAGTAGTTGGTTCATTATTTGGTGGTGCTACAGCTTCCATCATGTATTATTAATTGAATCAGTTTTATTGTAGTTTATTTTCGAGTTCATGAGCCAATTTTTTTTGAGTTACTCATGGGATTTTTGTCGATAAAATGAGAGAGTAAAATGAACTGGCTATTAAATTTTACTCTCTCATTAGTTCTGGCTTCATTAATTTAAATGTCTCGATTAAAAAAGTCATTTAGCTTGTTGTGACTTGAGTGAAAACTCTTCACTTCTCAAATTTTACCGAGGGATAATTTAAGAAAATAGCACATCGGTTAAAATTCCTGTTCTTTGAAAAAAAAACTTTAACTTTTCTTTTCACATCTTTTACATTTGCCAGCAACTCCATTACACTGATTGCCATATTTCGGGCAAACTGTAGCGTAAGTTTCTCTTTGCACATCGTCGTGACAATAACTACAGATTAAATGAAAAACTCTTGTATGAATCGTGCGATAATGAGATTTAACAGTATATTCGTTGACGCGGATTTTCTTACTGGGCATGGTTAGGGAACGTAATATTTTAAGCTTCCTTAATTTTACTCCCAAAAACTTTCAGCCGTAAAAGGAAATGTTTTATTTCTTGCCCTTTTAAGGTTTTCGCTACCAATAGTACAAGCTGCTATAAGCGGTGAGTATTTTTTGAACCACCCGTCACGGAGTTCTTTAAAAATCGCTGTGACTAACTGAAAACGATCTTTAGCTTCTCGATGAGAGCATAAATCCGGATGCCATTTCTGCGCTAAGATTTTATAGTTACGCACTAATTCGTCAAAATAAATAGGCTTCCCTAAAATACAGTAAGGCGGCGTTTGTTCGAGTCCATTAGTCGGCGGTACTGGTGGAAGGTATGCGATTGCCGTGGCCAGAACCTTAACGACTTGCGCTTCTCGTTTGTGATCCTGTTGCAACTGTTGCTCCCGCTCAGGCTGTTGGGAGTTTTTAGGTTCAGCCGAGGGTTCGGCTTGGGCCGGGGGAAGGCATTTGACATACTCCTGGGCCATCAGCCAGCCAAGTCTGGCCCGCACCGCTACGCGGATCTGCTCCGCAGATCGCTATTTTTCCTCAAGTTTAAGTTATGCTCTGTACTAAATTCTTTAACGGCTGTGGCCGTCCATTGATTTTTTGCCCACTTATAAAAGTTAATTAGGTTGTCGATGTGGCATCTGTAGCGAAAACAAGTTTCTGGAAGCTGCGCGATTTCTAAAATTTGTTGCTGTGTGTACATTTTTTTCTCCTTTCTTTATCTGATGGGACATTAGGGGCAATTGCCCCCGATGAGATCAAAGCAATTGCATTTAGAATCCTATGAGACTCTCTGGGTTTACATCAATAGTTAGCGTTCCCGCTTCATTAGCGATACGGGCTACCTCAGCATCTAGGGAGACATCAAAGTTTTCTAGTTCATCAAATGCGATCGCTTTCGGGATCGATGCAATTGGGTGACTTTGCTGGCTTTGTACCAAATGTCCGGCTAGTTTTGTCTTTGTTTGCAGTAAAAATTGTTGGGCAAATTGTTGGGAACTTTCCGCGTGTTCAGTGAGGACGTTGGATACCGCTTCGGTAAGCCTGGATTCTAAAACGGTGTTAAAATCAGTGTTTAAGGCGTTTTTGAACATTAAAACGCTTTTATCAACGATAATACCAGTTACGGCTTGATTAATTTGATCTCCGGCTTGCAAGCCTTGAGCTATGTGACGTAAATTATCCATAATGGCTGATTTCCTTTTTATGATGTTGCGCTTTATCGGGTTGACTCGAATTGAGCCGAAGAACAGATCTCTTAGTTGAAGAGGATCTTTTATTGAGTTAACGAAAAACTTTGTTTAGCCTTTGCCAGGTCTGAATAATTTCTTGACGGCACGCTCCGCTTAACTTTTTGATAACTTACTGGTTAAAGGGACTGCGTGTTCTATTCAGCTAAGTTAAATGAATTTTGGGATTTTGTCAAGCCTTGACTCGATTTGTCATAAAACTTAATAAATCTAATCTCTAACCCCTGGATGATCCCGCTATTTCAACAATGCCTCAAAGGGTTGAAGTGAATTGAGTTTAAATAAATCATAATCAAAAAATAAAGTTCTTTTAATTTTAAAAGATTCGTTAGTTGAACTCGCTCCCAATAAAAATGAGTAAAGATCATTCCCCCTCTTCATCTGACCCAAAAATCGATCGCGCTCTTAATTCTTCAATAGGGAATTCTCGGCATAAAGCCGCATTTGTAACTTCCTTTATTCATAATGCCGGTGCAGAAGTTGTTAAGAGGACTCACTCGGTTGGGGAAAAAGCGGCTTCTAAGACCTATCAGTTGATCGAGCAAGCTACCTCAGAGGCGGGACGGGCGATGACGGCTATAGGTAATCTTCCTTTGGTTAAAAATCCCTTCGTGCAAAAACTAGCAGGAGTTTTTAAGTTAGATTGGCTGGTGGGAATGAGCAGTTCTGTGGATTTAATTAAAGCCTCTGATGAGGTTAAACGGCTCAAAGCCAAGTACAATCATGAATCGTCCTTTGAGATCGCTCATCGAATCATACTCTCAAAGGCTACACAAGCAAGTGGGATAGGATTTGTCAGTAGTATTTTGCCGGGTTCTGCGGCTGCACTGTTGGCGGTAGACTTTGCCGCAACTAACGCCTTACAGACGGAAATGATCTATCAAATTGCTGCGGCTTATGACCAGGAGCTACAAGATCAGGCCAGACAGGGAGAGGTTCTAGCCATTTTTGGTCTAGCCCTGGGGGGAAGGAATGCGCTTAAAGCGGGTTTGGGTTTCATGAGAAATATCCCCTTAGCCGGGGCGATGATCGGGGCGAGTACCAATGCCACCATGCTCTACACTTTAGGGTACACTGCCTGCCGTTTTTATGAGGCTAAAGAAAAAGAACTAACCGAAGAACCGACTACGGAAACTTTAAAATCACTGCAAAAACAAAGTGAAGATTATCTCGATGTAGCGCTCGGCCAACAGGCGATTATGGATCAGATATTAATTTATCAGATCCGGGCAAGTTACCCCAATAAAAACTGGTCTGATATTCTACCTGAACTTGAAGAACTCAAGTTAGAGCCTGAGTCAATTAAAACCATTGAGGCTAATATTCAATCGCCTCAACCTTTAGACATTTTATTAGAGCAAATTAACCCAGATTTTGCTTTAGCTTTATTGGCTCAGTGCCGGCAAATTGCCCTCCTGAAAGATAATATCTCTCCAGAAGAAGATAAAATCTTACAGGCGATCGCTTCTACAATAGACATTAATGACCAGAACCAAATAGGTAAAGAAAAAATCGCTGATGAATAATACTTTGTCGAGAATTTTAATAGTAAGTTTACTTATAAGTTTTATTTTAGCTCCCTTCGCCGGACTTGCCCCATTAATGTTTATTCTTTTGGTTGCTGGTGTTACGTGGAGTTTCGGGAGCATCATCCAAAGCTTTTTTTTAAAGGATGAGGACAATCAAACCAATAGCTCTCCTTAATCGATTAAAATGGGCAATGGTATAGAAAAATAAACCTAAAAAATGGAAGAATTCTATTTATCCTACTGAGAAAAACAACCGGAAAGAAAAAAGAATACCCCATCGCCACTTACTGTCTAGTAATTGTCTAGAATAGGGTCTAAGGACAAGCAATTAAATAGATATTAAGATAATTAGGAGACAAAATCATTATGGAATTCAACCCAAACAACAATGTTGTTAAACTTTGTCTTCAAGGTATGGACATCGAAGAAAAAGGCCAACCTGAACAAGCCAGTCAACTATTTCTTCAAGCCTGGAACGAAGCGATCGATGACTTGGAAAAATTTATGGCAGCTTATCATGTAGCCCGACATCAAAAAAATGTTTGGGATCGATTAAAATGGCTGGAAACGGCCTTGCATTTTGCCTTAAAAATCAATGACGACACGGTTAAGAGTGCTTTTCCTTCTCTATATTCAAACATGGCTAAATGCTATGAGGACTTAAACGACCCAGATCGAGCAAAAAACAATTATGAATTAGCAACTTCGTTTGACGATAAACCTTCTGAATCGGGCCCTTTTTATCATGGGACGAAAGCCAATTTGTCGGTTGGCGATTTACTGAGAGCCGGAGGCAGTTCTAATTACAAATCTGGACTCAAAATGAATCACATTTATTTTACAGGTATTGTTAATGGAGCGGGACTAGCTGCTGCATTAGCTAAAAGCGATGGACGTGAACGGGTTTATATCGTCGAACCGACAGGGGAGTTTGAAAATGACCCGAATGTTACAAACCGAAAATTTCCGGGCAATCCGACACGCTCATATCGCTCCGAAGCACCATTAAAAATCGTTGGGGAAGTAACAGATTGGGACAGACCAACACCTGATGAACTTCAAAAATGGCGTGAAAAGTTGGCCAACAACAAAGGAGAAATTATTAATTAATCCATGAGGTGCTAATTTAGACTTCCACGATAAAAAGGCCAAATTCGTCAACCATAACTTTGCCCAACAGAACGAAGTCATAGGGTTTGCGCCACTGCCGCAATTGAGTGACCTCGGCTATGATTGCTCTAACTCTCAAAAGTCAACGATAACTGTGCCATAAGTTCTTTCTGTTTTCATGCGAGAAAAAATTTTCTAAAAACAGCCCCTTTTGAGATTCATATATGGTTTATTTTAGCAAAGATATGATTGACAACAAGAGAGGGTTAACTAGCTTAAAGCCTTACACAAAAGGGGTTTAAAGTTTTTTAAGAACAAGAATTTAGAAAACCGTTTTTTGAGCCATAAAAGGTAACTATCGCGCAGCACGATTTTAGGCGATCGCTTGCTTGTTATCCAATAAATATTTTCTACGGAAAAATGTCAGGCACGAGTTTTCGACGTTTGAGGGTAGTACATAAATAGTAGTCCCTGATTTGTAAAGTATATCAGTGCTTTTTTGGCAAAGTGATCGTTAAAGTCACACTAATGCCCTGCCCAACATGGGAATAATAGAACGAATTGGAGAAGTATCTAAACAACTCAACTCAACACGCCACACCCTACCCTCACCAATACCATTAAACACAGGTGCAAGATCTGAGGTGAGCATAAGCGTCCTGTACGATCGCAAGGGACAAACAGCTTACAGTTGGCGTTATCAATAGTAGCAGCGACAACAGCCTTTTTTCTATCCTTTGAGAGGTGTGAAATCGCCGTTAAATTTTTATTTTTAAAATAATTAATGATTAATTATCGGGATTTTCTCGTTTAGGAAGTGGCAAAATGTTCATGCCCCTTGATTTTGTGTTGCGGTGGCTTACGGGGTTACTCTCGTTGGTTTTACTTGGTGGTAGCATTTATATACTTCATGAGTGGTACGAGGGAGAATTAATTAACCGTCTCTGGTTAATTTTGAGTTGGACTGCTATCGTTTGGTCATTTCTAGGATTTTTGCCGATTACTCTTCTATTACGGCGCAGGGGTGTCGATGAACCGAAAATGCACCGCAGCAGCGCGACTCAACGAATTCTACGTCCCGATGGTAGTGAAATTCAGGTAGAATTTTACGGCTCACCCGATGCTCCTCCTCTAATTTTGACTCATGGTTGGGGACCCAATAGTACGGTCTGGTACTACCTCAAGAAACAACTTGCTAATCAATATCGCCTCATCGTTTGGGATTTACCCGGATTGGGTAAATCAACTCCCCCTAAAAATCGTGACTATTCCATCGAGAAATATGCTCGTGACCTTGAAGCCGTGTTGGGTTTAGCTCAAAATCGTCCGGCTATTCTGCTCGGTCATAGTATGGGGGGTATGATTATTTTGAGTTTCTGTCGTTTGTTTCGAGAAAATTTAAAACAACGAGTCGCCGGCTTGATTTTGCTCGATACAACCTACACCAATCCGCTAAAAACCGCTATTTTCAATCCAATTCTCAAACGACTGCAAAAGCCATTAATTGAACCATTACTCTATATAGTGATCGCTCTATCACCTTTGTTTTGGTTGATGAGTGCTTTAAGTTATCTCAACGGTATGATGTATCTAACCACAGAACTATCAGGATTCACCGGACACGAAACGCGAGGACAACTTGATTTTTCAACCCGCTTAGGGTTACTCGCATCGCCTAAGATATTGGCAAGAGGGGTAATAGCGATGTTAAATTTTAATGAAACTCAAACTTTGCCCAATATTGAGCTTCCCGTGTTGGTTATTGCTGGTCAATCCGATATTTCTACCCTCAAGAGTGCCAATCGTCGCATCAGTATGGATATCCCCAATGCGGAGTTTTTTGTCCTCAAACCCGGCGGACACATGGCTTTAATGGAACGGAATGCTGAATTTGCCCAAGCCGTACAAATGTTTGGAGCATTGCAACAACAAAGGTAAAGAAAAATTAAAATAGGCATCTCTAGGCGATAGAAAACTCAACGTCAAGTTAGTAAAAATAGCAGTAGATTGAGTAGCCTTGTCGGAATCCCAAATAAGTTCTGATTCCGTTGAAATAATGTAGAGAACTCAAGTTACAATTGCTGGCGTGGGAACAAACCAGGCTTAATGTTAGCTTTGGCAAGCTTTTTAAAGGGGCGGCTCCGGGCAAGATGGAGAAATATTAGGGGCGATCTCGCTTTGAGATAATAAGCTTTTGGGCTAGGAAAAACTTGGAAAGGGTAGCAAGCACAGCATTTATAAATCCTACTGCCGCTAAAAAGTTGCTTCGAGATAAATCTTACTTTTGAAGGTTGCCTTTTGACGGTTAAAACATTTAATAGAAGTTAAATCTTTAAGCTCAACCTCATGAAAAACAATACATACTCAAAACTCGCTTTGACGGCGACTGGAGTTATTTTAACCTTAACGGGGTTTAACGCTCAACCCGCAGAAGCGGCAACGGTTTCTTGGAATTTAAATTTCTTTGATGAAACAGGGGCAAAAATCGGAAGTGGAACATTTAGCTATAATGATGCTCCTTATTCAGGAGAGATTGGTAATTATCCATCGGGATATCCAGAAAATGTAGTTATTGACCCAACTGATAATTTGTTCTTAGTAGAGGACTTAACAATTAATATTAGTGGTCGAACTTGGGATGAAAATGATGCTTCTTGGCTCTTTTGGAATCCTCCTTCTACCAACAGCTATCCCGATGTTAACTCTGGCTCTTATTTTAGTGCCAACGGACGGGATATAAACACGCGCAATACGCTTAATCTCACTGCTTTTATTGCTCAGTAATAGACGTAGCGTTTGTCGCTTTTGTTATAGACAATGAAGCTTTGTTGATTAAATTTCTAGCAACTCGTACTGGTTAAGGTAGCTTGACCTAAAACCGAGCAATAGACGGCAATGGTGTCCAAAACCGTTATTGTGGGAATATTATTGATGAACTCGATTTTAAGGACGGTAATGATGCAGCCAAATCATGAAGTCAACAACCCTTTTGAGCCCGGTTTTCGTCTTGAAGAGGTCTTGATCTACTGTGGTGTAATGACATTGGTGTTTTACACCAACTCTAAATGCTACCAGTTCGGGGTTGTAGCTGAAGATGGTTCAGTAGAGCGGCGTGAAGAAATTTATTACACAGCAGGGGGGGCAAGAGAGGCTGCTAAAAATTGGATCGCTTTAAAAAACTTTGAAAATAATGGTTAAATGTGATTTTTAAAGGCAAGTCGGGGAATACTGAAATAGTAATAGCTAAAATTAATATTTTAATGATTAAATTGGTCACAAGTATTTTGCTAGTTGTATTGAGTGCCAGTATTCCCACCTCCGCCCAAAATCTACCAACAGCTACAGTGGTGAGTGTAGGTGACGGCGATACATTAAGAGTTAACCAACGAGGACAAAGTATTACTGTTAGATTAGGATGTGTGGACAGTCCAGAAATCGGCCAAAATCCTTACGGGCAGCAAGCTAGAGATAGATTACAACAGCTATTGCCAAAAGGTAAAACTGTTAACTTACGGCGCATTGACACAGATCGCTATGGGAGAACAGTAGCAGAAATTTACCTCAATAATAAATCAGTTAATTTAACTCTGGTTGCCGAAGGGAAAGCCGTTGTTTACCCACAATATTTAAATGGTTGTGCGGCCACAAAAAATCAATTCTTGGCTGCTGAAGCTAATGCTAAAAAGAAGCGCTTAGGATTTTGGAATCAAAACAATCCCGTAATGCCTTGGGATTTCCGCGCTGGTAAAAGACCTTCTACTAATACCCAATCAACTGCTAACAATAACAAGAAGTGCGACCCATCTTATCCCGATGTCTGTATTCCACCAGCACCACCCGATCTCGATTGTGGGCAAATTTCGCAACGAAGATTTAGGGTTATCCCACCAGATCCTCATCATTTTGACAGTGATGGGGATGGGATAGGCTGTGAAAGATAAAAGGAGAAGGAGGAAAAAATGTGGGAAGTTAATTTATCCGATTTACCTTTTGTGGAGTTATCTACGCTCAATTTGCTGCCGACTTGTCCAGCTATTTATTTTGTTCTAGATTCTAAAAATATTATTCATTATATTGGGAAAGCTGATAACTTACAAAAAAGATGGAAAAATCACCACCGTAAATATCAGCTAGAACAGATCCATCAAAAGTATCCAGTAAAAATAATTTGGAAAGTTTGGAGCCAAAAAGATTTAGACTTAGCCGAAAAATATTTTATTGATTATTACAAGCCTTTGCTCAACAACACAAAAGTTGAAATGCCGCACATTATCCCTTCTGAGATAATTCTCAAAAAATTACTCAGGAAGATAGCTAAAAAAGTTTGCGCTATTGGGGCTAGATACAGCACAGGGAATAATTTAACAACTATTTATGTTAAGTTTGATGCTACCGATTCAACGGCCAGGGGAGCAGCCGCAATCATCAGAAAATTTAAAGCTGAACATAAAGACACAAGCTTGAAAATAAAATGGAGTAAATATGTGCAAAGTATTAGTGGCATCTGGTATCCTATAGGAAGCCGGCAACAGAAACAGCAAGCCCGTGAAAATCGAGCCTATAATAATCATTGGCAAATATTTTGTAATGGAGTTATTATTGATATAACTCCAGAAGAAGGATTTTCTGAAATAAATTTTATTAATCAAAAATCTGTCCCCTGGAGATTAGCAGGGATAAAAATACGAGCTATAGTAGAACCCGAATTTACTGGTATGCTCAATAATCATAAATTGATTACTGAGGAATTACTACCGTTAGAAGCTTTAGAATCAGATAGAGATCCGATTCCTTTACTCTGGAAAAACTGGAACTCTTAAAATTATTAATTATAAAAGTCTATACTCATGATTAATAGTTTAGATAGATTTAATCAAAAAATCAGGCAACAGAAGAGTGAAATAAAAACCGTCAAATTGGGAATACTATAACTGAGCCTTTAACACCTAACTCAAATGAAGAAAAATTTTAACCGCAAACAATTTATGACGTTATGTGGATGGATAAGTCTTGGTGGTTTTTCTTTTTTAGCTGCTTTAAAACGCAACAATTCTTCAACTATATTTACTCAAGAAGATAAAAGTTTAAAGTCAGTTATTAATTCCTCTCCATCTTACCCACCTCCGCCCTCTGGGACAAAACTATTAAGCCAAAATCTTGAGGTGATCACAGTTAATTTAAAAGGAGAAGAAACTCGAAGAAAAGTCGCTTCTTCTAAATCCTTTAGAATTACTTCAAGTGGTAAGCCTTTTTTAGAAATGATGGCTATTCCTGGCGGAGAATTTATGATGGGTTCGCCGTCAGAAGAGATGGGAAATGATCTTAAAGAAAAGCCTCGGCATCGGGTATCAGTGCCACCCTTTTACATGGGAAAATATCCCGTTACTCAAGCCCAATGGTACGCAGTAATGGGAAATAACCCATCATTTCATCGAGATAGAGGAGATTCTTTTCCTGTTACAGTAGTGTCTTGGTATGAAGCTTTAGAATTTTGTGCAAAATTATCAACTTTAACTAAATTAAATTTTAATCTTCCCACGGAAGCCCAATGGGAATATGCTTGTCGAGGTGGAACAACAACTCCTTTTTATTTAGGTGAAACTTTGACGTTTGAGTTGGCTAATTATAATTCTTATAGTACTTACGCGGATGAATTGCCACAACCTGCCCGCGCTCGAA
Organism: Gloeothece verrucosa PCC 7822; assembly: GCF_000147335.1. NCBI lineage: Bacteria > Bacillati > Cyanobacteriota > Cyanophyceae > Chroococcales > Aphanothecaceae > Gloeothece > Gloeothece verrucosa. The sequence goes on along the minus strand of NC_014534.1, from coordinate 435,994 downwards.
CTACAAAAGTAGATAACTTTCCTCCCAATGCTTTTGGTTTATATGACCTACACGGAAACGTATCAGAGTGGTGTCTGGATGTCTATCACGAAGATTATCAAGGAGTGCCCACTGATGGTAGTGCTTGGGGACGTGGTTCAAATGTTCAGCATAATAACTATCGGGTATTACGAGGCGGCTCATATTCTGACCCACCTTGGGATTGCCGGAGTGCTTTTCGAGTAGGTGGCGGCACAGGAGTCCAAACGGCTTTTATAGGCTTCCGAGTAGTTTGTAATGTGTAAGTAATATTTTTTATTTCTTTTCTACCCGCTCCACTCAAGAAGGTATAGGAAATAAACTTTAAACGGTTGCGGCAGAAGAATTTTGCCTCCCCCCGACAAACCGTTCCAGCCGCTCAAATCTCTGCATCAACTCCCCTAGTTGCTGCTGTAGCTGAACCAGTAACATTCTGTCAGAAGTGGTTAGTGGACTATTAACCCCAGAACTCCCTCTATTCCCCCGCTCCCTTTGAGGCTGCCCTTGAGCCATCAACCGCTTGAGTTGGCGTTGTAGAGCCTGGATGCGGTTGCGACGGGCGATCGCCTTCTTCATCTGTTTGTGTTCGCTGCTATTCTTCTTACCCAAATACCTGACAAACTTACGCTTGATTTTTCCCTCCTTGTCCCGAACCGCCCTCATCAACCGGTAATAGATGTACTTCTTCCCGCTTGGCTTATAGACGATAAAGCGACTGATCCAAGTGTTTGCTTCGGCTATTTCGCCTGAAGCTTCAAGAGAAGCGATTTGAGAAGAGATTCGAAGGACGGCGGAGTTGGAGTTCATGGCGAGTTTGTTGACATTATAACGGGTACTGGGTAGGTATAAGTTATTGCTCTGGTTCTATTGTAGGGAGAATTAAAAAAAATGCCAACAAACTCAGTTGAGGAAATTAAAAGCTTCGGTAAAAGTGATAGAGATTAAGTATTAGAGTTCAACTCGATTCTCAAATACAGTTTGTGGAGGTTTAAAATTGTGAGCGAACCCGGGCCGATCGCGTTCTCTGGGGGCGTAAAAATCCAAAAATGTAATAGATATCTTATGTGGCGCGGAGGGCACGGGAATCACTACTATCCGAGTAGGGAATACCTGCTCGAATTTTGCGCCAGAAATCGGGAATAATAATAGTATCGAGCGATGAGACGGATATTTCAATGACAGCACCTAAATTCAAGGTTTGTGAAGTCTTGAGTATTGAGCAAAAAATTTTGATGGTGTTTCATACACCCTCATACGGCTATCAATTCCGCATATTAAACTCAGATGGCTCAGTAGAAGGAACTCAAGAGCTTTATCCAACGTTTGAGAGGGCGATAAAAATAGCTAGACAATCTCTGACCTCTAGGCTAGTATAACCAGGGTGGTTGCGCCCTTGGGTAAGCCATCAACTTAGCTTGGCAAGCCGCTAAAATATCCTACAATCGAACTCAAATACTAATTGTTTACTCTTTTAGTCCGATTTTTTGCATGAATTGGGCGGGATGGCAGAGTCCGAGCAGTTAGGTTAGGAAGGCTGCTGTAAAATTCTTTTTCGATTAATGAAGAGAAGTTTTTTCTATCCGCATCCATAACAGACATGAGTGTTGCCCCCGCTCCTTAAAACAAATCTGAAGAATTTTAACGATCTCCGTGACGAATAGGAAGTCACAGGCTATAACAGGAATAGAGTATAAAACCCTGTTCAGTTATTATGCCAAGACCCGGAGGAAACCCTTCTTTAAAGCAATATCAGTACAAATTATGTCATCCTACTCCCCTTAACTCTAGATTTACGCTTCGGGTCAGTGATGAGATGATGATGCAGTTAAAGTCGCTCGATGAGGACTGGCAGGAGTTTGTCAGAAATGCGATCGCACTCGCTCTCAAACAAAAAGAGCAGCAACTAGCCCAAGGAACCTCTTCAAATACAGGAGTGGGTAAATGACACTGACTCGATCAGAGCGTTTGAAGTTAATTAAAACTCTAAATGCGATCGCGCCTGAGCAGTTGGAAATGATCATTTTTACTTTATCGCCACCAGCAGGGTTAATACCGCCCTTGCCGGCATCGCAGGGGCAAAGGGTATCAGCGTTACTTAATTGGGCTTCGGGACCAGGGGGATGTGGATTAGCAGAGGTGCAGCAGTTTTTAAATGAAATTATTAATTTAAATTCATACAGTAACTATCAACAGTCATCTGATTCATCAATTAAAGACATTTCCGTTATAAATTTCCAAAAAACACAAGATAAAAAGAAATTGTTAAAAAGAATTAGCGAAGAGAAGCGGGAAATATGGGACACCCACCTTTCTGACGAGCTTGGAATAGATTTATATAAAGTTAAAGTATATTTAAAGGAACTAGCAAAAAATGATTTAATACATTTATATAAGTGTTCACATCAGGATATGACTGAAAAAATGCTAGGTGCAGTAATCCTGTCAAAAGGTCATATAACACTAGAAGATGAAACACTAATTTAAAATACAAACGAGTTAAACTATAATTTTCTGTGGAGATTTTGCCTGTTAATATATAAATATTACTATTAATCCTCTTAGATCTCGTTCAAATCTGCTACAGCAGCCAGAACTTTCACTCGCAGCCAACGGATTTAACATCTGTAAGAACAGCGACTAAACGTCCCGCCAAGTGCTGCACTTACTAATCTCTGTATTTTTAGTAAGATTTTATTCAACACGCTCAATGGCAAAGAGTTGCGATCGCTATTGTTATTTTAGTTGTATTAGACGGATCAATTTAATTAAATATGCTTTATTCTAAATCTTCAAAATTTATCTCTAAAATAATTTCAAGAGCTTCCTGCACCTGAAGAAGTCCTCGCCCAGATGGTGATTCTGCCCAACTAACAACTGCTGATGCTCTAGTTCCTTGTGAAGCTGGTAAAGGAGGAATAATGCCAGCAGGAGGATTTAAAATCAATATTAATTGCTCTAATTGCTCTGGAACTAATTTGTAAAGTGTAGCGATCAATTTTTGGCGTGATTTGGGTGAAAAAGTTGTTGTGCTTGCTATCATTACTGGAGTTTAGACTAGATCCCGGTGCAAAACTCCAGAACAACTTAGGATTTAGTTCTTTTGTATTAAAATTGAGCCGCTCAAGTCATTTGTGACAACTTAAGAGAATTAAACAAATGTCAAGGAAACTTTTTAGGTGATTGGGGGCGGAAGGGAAAGGAAAAACGAACTTTGTTCTAAAATAAGAAAAAAGAGACTATGATTAGCTTCCAATGAGTCGAAAAACGAACCGTGACCATGCTAAACGACAACAACGCCCCATGATTGAAGATGAGGCGATTGCAGCACAAATATCAGCTTTATTAACTCCAGCATTGGAAAAACAGAAAAAATATTGTCGTCAATTAGGTTTACGAGACAGAATATTGACACTTCCTCTGATGGTGGCGGCTGTACTAACGATGTTGTGGAGAGACGTAGCAGGAGTTAGGGAATTAACAAGAATATTAGCTAGGGAAGGTTTTTTATGGTGTGACTGTTTACAAGTTTCTCAGCAAGCCTTATCAAAAAGATTTTTAACTTTTCCGGCTGAATTGTTTGAAAAAGTTTTTAAAGAAATACTACCATTATTAAAGGAAAAATGGCACAGTAGAAATAGACGGCCACTCCCAGAAAGTGTTCAATTCACTTTAACTAGATTTGAAAAAATTTGGATAGCAGATGGTTCAACTCTAGAAGCTTTATTTAAAAAACTAAAAAGTCTTGAAGATGTTGCCAAGGGACAATTAGCCGGGAAAATTGGGGTAGTTATTGATTTAATGACCCGGCTTCCTGTAGAAATTTGGTTTAAAGATAATCCGAAAACTAATGATACAAAATTTGAAGAAAATTTATTAGGTTTAGTAACACCTTCAACTTTATTACTGTTAGATAGAGGCTTTTATCATTTCTCTTTTTGGCTTCAATTAATTGCTCAAGAAATCCACTTTATAAGTCGGATTAAAAAAGGTGCATCTATTAAGGTATTAGAAGTTTTCACAGAAAGTTATTCTTTACGTGACCGTAAGATAAGGGAGCATCCCATTTTTGTAAAAGTAAAACATAATTCGCGATAATAAATCGCGAATTAAAAAGCAAGCTATCTACTTTCTTGTTCTCCATCATATACAATGTCAACTAAACAGCTTTTTAAAGAACTAATGGTAGACTGTAACTCGATGACGATGGTTCTTCTCAGGACTCCCATAACAGCATCAACATAGGCAATTGTGCCAGCTTTCCCAAAATGTTGGTATTTACTCATAGATTGACCGTTTTTTTGCTCAAAAATAGGTTTATCAGCTTGTAGCTTATAATACCAATAAATCTTATCTTTTTGCCGTACTTGATACCGAGCTACCCAACAACCATCCTCAGCTTGTTCTCCCTTATCATTAAAAAACTGTAAATAAGTAGGTGGGCATAATTAAACGAACAACGTTGCATAATTTTCTTACTCTACTTTTGGACTAAGTTTGAGTTTAATTAAATTTAAATCTTTGACAGACATAATTGTTTTAGCGGCTCTTGCTTCAATCCCTCGGATAACTGCCTGTGCTAACTCGTATTCATCCTCAAACATTCTTGCCGCTAATTCATGAGTTTTTAATTGATGCCATTCGGGTTCAATTTTATTCAGTTCTGGACTATAAGAAGAAAGAAAAAAGAATTCTAATCCTTTTGTTTGCCACTCTTTTTCTTTTTCTTTAACTTTTTTACTTTTGTGAACCGTATAATTATCCTGAACAATTATTGTAATTATTCCCGATTTCTCAAAATCCTCTTTCGGTTTCTCGGCTTGCCAATCCATAATTTTTATATAAATATCACTTTTAATACTTCCTAAGACTAATCCATATTCAAAACTTACATCTTTTTCAAAAATTCCTATAATATTTAATCTTCTACCTCTACGTTTGGTTTGCTTTATTTCTTTTTGCTTTCCTTTTTTTACATAAGTATAGCTAACGGAACTCCAGAGAGAGAACCCTGCTTCATCTAAATATTTTAACCTCGCTAATCCTTGCTGTGCATATTTTTCAATTGTTTGTATGTCAATTTATTTTTTCTTTTTATGTTTTTGATTTTGTTTTCCTTTTAGCGAATGTTTAGTCCTTTTCCATCGCCAATCTTTTTTTTTAGAATTTTTCTAATCCGCTCTCGGCTTAATGATACTGAGCGTTCTTTTTTCAACTTCTCTACTAATTGATAACTATTATAAGTTCTTGGCTCTTTTTCCAAACTACTTTCTATATAGTTTACATCTTCTTCAGACCACCTAGGCTTTCTTCCTGTCCTTGGTGCATCATATAACCCTTCAATTCCTCTTGTTATCCAGCGATAAAAAATTTTCCGAATTGTATTAGGAGAATATTTAATATAAGAGGATATTTGATTGACATTCCATCCCCGAAAATTTAGAGTTATTGCTTCTGCTCTGTCTCTTGTTCTTTTCGGAACATTTGTATCACTTTTGAGGGCTAATAACTGTTCATCTTCTTGAGGTGTTAACCGGATTTTAAGGGGGGCTGGCATAAACTTTAAGAATGAGCTTTAAGTGTTTTTCTATTTTACACTTAATTATGCCCACCTACTTACGACTCTATTTCTGCAATAGCTTCAGCTAATCTTTGTATTCTATCCAATTTATCTTGCTGACTCTCAATATATCTTCTGCGTCCCATAAAAATCCAACTCCAGGCTAAATTTATTCGCCACTATAATATGCGAATTAATAATCAACTTGTCTTCATTTTTATGATTTAATTAGAATTAAATAGCTAGTTGACCATTCAAATAAGCACAACGCAGTTGTAGAATATTATTAACATTCTCAGATTTCCACTGTGCGCCAGTTATTTTGACTCGATATCCAATTTGTTTTACCGCAGATTCTACGGCTCCACTGCCAATTGAAGCAATTTTCTGCCAACTATAATAATGGTAATTAATGAGGCGTTTTTCATGCTTTTTTAGATAGTTAATGAACTGATTCCCCCCGACGATTTTCTGGGAAAGTAAATAGTTGATGGCTTCAGAAGCTTGCCCCATCCATAAATAAGCTTTAACCTGGTCTTTTTGATATCTTTTTCCTTCAGTTTTATAGAGATTTTCCATTAAATGATACCAATCCAGTATTTCAATTCTTTCTGTTTCATCTCCTATTTCTGCAATTATATTCCAAATTCCATCATGTCCATCTCCCAAGCAGTAAAGGGGATTAGTTAATTTCTGGCTATTAATCCAATCGATTAATCCTTGATTATCTTGGAAAAAAGCACCATAATAAATCCCTTGTAATCTCGCCGTTTTGTATTCTTTCCAATAACTTGCTTGACCGTATAATCCTCTTAATCTTATCGTTCCCCCATCAACAGAGACTTCGGAACAACCTTGTTTGACATCTGGTAGTAAATTGTCAAGTTTTTGAACTTTCCTTTGATGGGTTGAATGCCCGACTTTTAGCCCCATTAATAATAACATATCCTGCTCAGCATTTTGATAAGATTCGTTGGCACTTAATAAGAGACAACACTTTTCTAGTAAAGGACTATGACGAGTATATGGATTAATTCCTAATCTTTTACATTGTTTTTCAGTAATTTGTAATTGTCCGACACAACTTTTTATTTTCCGCCTCCTTCCCTTTCTCGTCTTTGTTTTTCTTTCAATAAAAAAAGGGCTATTTGTGGGCTAACGTTCTCTATAACCTGTTCCCTCACAGCAATTTCGATATCTTCAAGAGTGTTTAAAGATGAGGGATCTGCATTATTGTAAAGTATTTCACTGGCCTCTCTTAAACAGGCTTCAAGCTTTTTTCTTTCAGATGGAGTCATAACAAGATAATCTTCATGCTTACATTCCCATTATGTCAGAATTTATTGAATAGAATAAATATTTAAATTAATTCGCGATTGTTTCTCGCGAAGCGTGTGCATCGTATTAAACTGTCTAATTACAAAAATGGGATGCTCCCCAATAAAATTTAAGTCAGAATCAGTAATTTTAAGTAACTTAAAAATTCTATTGATTAATAGACTTAAGCCCGTGGGAACTTCTAACGGATTAGGAATTAGCCCGGAACTGGCCTCTTTATCGCCCCTCCACTCTTGATAAATATTGTAAGTTAGTTGTGGCATGGGTTCTTGCCCACATAGAGAAAGAATATGATAAGTTACTTCAGACGTGAAAAGGACATTTAACCGAGGATGGGCTTCTAAATAATTGCACCAAAATTTGATCGCGTAAGCCAATGCTACCTCAAACTCGTTACTGTTAGCTTGGTTAAGTTGAGCCTCGACTCGCTCGGAGATTTGGTCGATCAGACCGAAAAACTTTCTGTTCATTGGGTATAATTAATGAAAATTTAGTATAAAGTCAAATCCCCAAATCCGATTCTTAATTTGAGGCAAAAGTTTATTAAAAAATTGGCCGACTACAACTTTTGTACGGTATTAGTCTTGAGAATGAATCTGTCTAATGTATAATATTCACAGTTCAGTTTAACCAAAAGCGAGCGCTATGCGCTCTAAATGACTAGCATATATATTTAAAGGCTATCTGAGAAAAGCGGATTCAGGTTTGAGAAATGTTAGAGGAATTTCCCACAAGGGCTGATTTAGAACAAGAAATTTTAAGGCTTAGAGCCAAATTGTTAGGTCAAGAGAAATTAGCTTTGATTGGAAGTTTAACGCCAGCCATAGCCCATGATCTTCTTAATGATTATGAAGTTATATTTAAAAAACTATCAGTAGCTGAAATCGTTTTAAACAGATTAGGAAATGAAAAGTATGATCTCGGTGAACAAAAACAGCTAATCCAAAAACGCTTAACCAACATTTCCGAAATTTTATCCGAAAGTAGTCAAATGATTCATCGTTATTTTTTTGAAGTTTTATCCGAAAATAGGGATAAACATCTTCAACAAGAAATAGATGTAAATAAGCTAGTGAACGAGTCCCATAAACACGGTTCATATCGTTTTGACATACAGAGTCCCCAAGGATTTACAAGAAACGTGATCAGAGATTATCAGGAAAATATTTTTCTGGTCGGCAACGAGTTCGAGTTGAGATATGTTTTCATCAGCAATTCTCATTTTGGAAAAAATAAGAATTTTAGTTTTGTATTGAAACTAAAAAAGTAAGAGAGATTTAAAATAGATTAAGCACAAATACTTACGATCAAATCAGAGAGGACGATAGTTACAGAGTCAAATTATACTACAATTAGTTTGAGAAAGAGCTAATGGTCTAAAATTGTAGGACTACATGGAAATATTGCCTGTTACCATATCGCCATCAGAATTAATTGAATTTCTTTTTCTTCAACTGGATAATTTACCAGATGAGAGAAAAGGGTTAAATAAAACTTATGAAATACGAGATATGGTGATAGCTGCGTTTTCTGTATTTTTTACACAATGTCCTTCTTTTTTAGAACATCAAAGTTTAATGAAAAAGAGAAGGGGAAAAGATAATGCCCTTAGCTTATTTGGTTTGAAAAAAATTCCTTGTGATAATCAAATAAGAAACTTATTAGACCGGATTCCAGCTACAAGAGTTTTTGAACCTTTCCAAACCGTATGGGAATGGCTAAAAAAAAATCAGATTCTCAATCATTTTAAGTATTTAGATGAGGAAATTTTATTAGCTTTAGATGGAACAGAATATTATTCGTCAAAAAAGATGAATTGTCTTCACTGTAATTGTCGGCATCATAGAAATGGAACAACGACTTATTATCATCAAGTAATTACGCCAGTTATCGTAGCCCCTGATAAAAAACAGGTTATAAATTTAGAACCAGAATTTATTAGAAAACAAGATGGGGAAACTAAGCAAGATTGTGAAAATGCAGCTATCAAGAGATGGTTGTTAAAAAATCCAGCCTCAAAAAAAAATCAAAAAATAACTTTATTAGGAGATGATCTTTATTCCCGGCAACCTATATGTGAGTTAGCTATTGAACAGGGATATAATTTTATCTTTGTGGCTTTAGCGTCATCTCATAAAAGTTTATATGAATGGCTGGAATTTTTAGAAAAGAATAAAAAAATTATTAAAGGGCAAGTCAGAAAATATCAAAAAAACAAATTATTATATTATAAATATAAGTATGTAAATAATGTTCCATTGAGAGAAACTGAGCCAAGTTTAATCGTAAATTGGTATGAAGTAGAAATTTATGATAAGGGAAAAGAAAAAGTAATTTATCAAAATAGTTTTATTACCAATCATCAATTAAACGATGAAAGAATGGAAAAAATAATAACCAGTGGGCGGACAAGATGGAAGATAGAAAATGAAGGGAATAATCTCCTGAAAAATCAAGGATATAATTTAGAGCATAATTTTGGACATGGAAAAGAGAATTTATCAGAAATCTTGCTGGCTTTAAATTTACTTAGTTTTCTCTTTCATAACGTCTTAGAATTAGTTAATGAACTCTATCAAAAAGCCCGAAGTAAATTAGAGAAAAGAAAAACATTTTTTAATGATATTAGAGCTTTAGTCAAATATGAATGGTTTGAAGATTGGTCAGAATTATTTGTTTATATAATATCAGAAGGTGAGCAAAAGAGATTAATTAATACAAGCTAATAAGAACAAGAAAATCAAGTGAGCGGGGAAGGCAACTGAATAAATAAACTGAAAAATAATCAAAAAATTACCTAATAAAATATTAAGCAAAAGAATTAGGAATGGTCAGTTATTTTATTTTTGTTGTAGTACAATTGTAGTCTAAAAACCGAGAAGGAAAAGAGTAAAGGAAAAACGGGGCATTTTAGGTGAGTTCTCTACGTCAAAAAGAGAACTTAGTCGTTCTATTCTTCAAAATGAGAATTGCTGGATTCGAGTGATAATAGAAGACAATGGGACCGAAATTCCTTCTGAACTTGAAGAGAGGATTTTTGAAACCTTCTTCACCACTAAAGCTACAGGGACAGGACTGGGATTGAGTATAGCCGGTGAAATTCTGAGCAGATACGGGGGAAATCTTGTCTACCGGCGTGGAGAGGCTCGAACTAAACAGTTTTTGGTAAAATTACCCTTTTTGAATTCTAAAGGCTAGGGGAAACTATAATAATCTCTGAGTGGGAAACCAAGTTAGGCAAAGTTAAAAACTCGCTTTCATCTAACTGAAGATATGAATAAACCTTCTTATGTCAAACGGGGGTAAAACTTTAATTCTTCGTTGCCTGAAACGACGTGCCGATGGTTAAAAATTTCTAAATTGACAAAAGAGGAATATTTTTATATCATATCTTGATTTTGTTTTACCGTTTGAATTTTGTCAAAACCAGTCGCCTATGTCACCTGAACAAAACAAATCAATTGTTCTCCGTTTTTATAAAAGTTTTGATGAAAGCCAAATCGATCAAGCTTTAAATCTTCTCTCTCCTAACTTTACCGCGCACTTGGGTAGAGTGTCCACACCTCTTAATAAAGAAGAATTTAAAGAGTTTGGAATGAAATTTTATTTAGCTTTTAGCCAGAGTCAACATAGATTTGATGAGGTGATCGTATCTGGCGATAAAGTCGTTACTTGTGGAATTTTTACAGCCATTCATACTGCCGAGTTTCAGGGGCTTCCGGCAACCGGTAAACAAGTCAATTTAGCCATTATGCACATCGATCGTCTTGAGAATGGCAAAATTATAGAACATTGGGGCTACGGCGATGCCTTGGGGCTAATGCAACAGTTAGGGGTTATGTTTCTGCCAAGCCCTACACTTTTCCCTGCGATCCTCAAAAATCTTTCTTTTAAATTCTTGAAAAAATTTGGTTGAATTCTTATCCGACATTATTTGATATTTTTAAAAGGATCTTAGAGGAATAAAATAAAGCCAAAGCCAGATAGAGATCGAGCTAGGCTGTTGAAAATCGAGAGAACCCGAGGAAAATTGGGTACACAACTTTGATGTCAAGATCGGGGGCGGTAATTCGAGCTTTCCCCAGACAAATTTTGCCCTCCTTTGACAAGCTGTTCCAATTGCTCAAACCTCCCCGTCAACTCGGTTAACTGCTGCTGTAACTGAACCAATAACAGCCGATCGTCAGTAGTTAGTGGACTATTAAGTGTCGAAGCCCCCTTGCTTCTCCGCTTCGGTTGAGGCTGCCCTTGCGCCATCAACCGTTTCAGTTGTCTCTGTAGCTGCTGGATCTTATTTCGTCGGGCGATCGCCTTCTTCATCTGTTCGTGTTCGGTGCTATTCTTCTTACCCAAATACCTAACAAACTTGCGTTTGAGTTTCCCTTCCTTATCCCGAACCGCCCTCATCAAACGGTAGTAGACGTATTGCTTCCCGCTTGGCTTGTAGACGATGAAGCGACTGATCCAGGTGTTGGGTTCGGCTACTTCACCGGACGCTTCTAATGAAGCGATTTGTGATTCGAGTTGCAGCACGGCGGGGTTGGGGTGCGCTCAAAACCTGTTGGTCATCCGTCAAGCGATCACGAAGTGGCGCTTCGCGCTCGCGGGAGCGCCACGAAGGAAGTGCCCCCGTTTCATTAGACTATACAGTCTAGTATGATCAGAGTGAGAAATAATTTTATAGTAATGAAAACTAGCTTTTTTAGAATTAAAATAATAATGTATATTTTGAGCTTAGTAATTTAAAATCTGGGAGATAGCCATGAAGATGAATGAAAAATATAATGATTGTATAGAAGAAGTTAGCTATTTGTTATTTAATGCTATAATACAAAGAGAAACAAATCTTAAAAAAAAATCAATGAATTTGATCGAGATTTACTTTCATTATTAAGAGATATTGGTTTTTCAGTGATGTCAATGTTGTTTGCTTGGTTAGTCAATCAGGTTACTGAAGAATTTAAAACATCGGGTTGGGTTATACATCGCCGTCCCTTAATTAAATATATAACAATTTTCGGATATTTAAAAATTCCCTCTCCCTATTTATGGAATAGAAAATTTAAAAAAGGCGTGAGTCTTGTTGCTGAAAAATTTTTAATTAATCATAGCAATGCTTCTCTTGGAGTTAAAAGGGCTTTAACTGAATTTGGAATTGAAGAATCTTTCCAAGGAGCAGCTAAAAGATTTGAAGAACATTATGGATTTGCTATTGAAAAAAATGCTCTTAGTAGAAAAGTAAAAACTATTGCATCATTAGGTCAAGAATATATAGAATCGCGTTTTGAAAAATTAAGAACCGAAAAAGCCAACAATGAATTTTTTAAACAAGAATTTCCTCGATTAATAGTGGAATTAGATGGTTGTCAAATTCGTACAGGAATAAATTTTTTATCTGAGCAACTAGAATTAACCCAAAAAAGGAAAATAAAAAAGAAAACCCGAAAAATCGATTGGCGTGAAGTTAGAGTAGGATTTGCTCGTCAAGTTAATAACAAATTAGAGAGAACATTTGTAGCTAAAATGGATAAATATCCGGTTCTAGCTCAACAACTTAAAAGTGCTGCTATTGACCAAGGATGGGGGCAAAAAACAGAAGTAACGGGAATTGGGGATGGAGGAAATGGTTTACGTGAAGCTCTTGAATTAGAATTCCCTAAATTTAATTTTATTTTAGATCGCATTCATCTAAAACAACATATTTATCAAGCTGCGGATGCTGTAGAGTTAACAGGTATCAATCGAGAAATGTGGACAAGCCATTTAATTAGTTTAATAGATCGTGGCAAAGCCAAAAAAGCGATTAAATTCATTAATCGTTATTTTCATGCACACAAAGGGAGAAAAAAGTTAGAGAATTTATCTAATTATTTAGAACGTTTCCAAGATGCTTGTTACTATAATCTTTATAAAATTCAAGGATTACCTATTGGTTCAGGCGAAATTGAAAGTGCCCACAGATATATTCCACAAAAACGTTTAAAACTACCAGGTGCTACATGGCATCCAGATAGTATCAATCCAATGTTAGCTTTAAGAATTATACGCGCGAATGATTGGTGGAATGATTTTTGGAATTATTTGGCTCAAAATCCAATGGTTGAAATTCCTAAGTTTGAAGGAAATTAAGCTTTGTTGAAATTAAAAAAATCCAAATAAAGCTTACAGTTTTTATTTTCTTCATCCAATTAGATCTGTTAGCTTGATGAATTAACGCTATTAATTGTTCCCTTAATTTATATAGTGTTTTTTGAGAGCAAAATCTAGTTTGATTGACGGAGTGACAAGCTTTTTACACCTTGTCTCCTAAGCGTACCGCTTCGTAGCGCGCGTATCTCAGAGTAGCTATGCGCGCAACCATATTTGGCAGAAAGGAACTTCACCCAGGGGTTTTCTGGCGATCGCTTGACGGGATGACCAACAGGTTTTGAGCGCACCCGCGGGGTTGGAGTTCATGGCAAGTTTGTTGACATTATAAAGAGGACTGGGTTGGAGTGACTTATTGCTCTGATTCCATTTTAGAGAAAGTTACAATTTTTGTCAACAAACTTAATTGAGGAAATTAAAAGTTTCGGTAAAACTGATATAGGTTAAGTATTAGAGTTCAACTCGATCCTCATAAGCAATTTGTGGAGGTTAAAAATTGTGGGCAAACCCGGTCCGATCGTGTTCTCTGGGGGCGTAAAATCCAAAAAGCCAATATTTAATTTTTCCGTCCACCAACTCGAAAATTATTGCATCACAGGCTAATTGTTATTTAATAATTACTAAATACCCGCTCATCTTACACCCTTGAAAAACGGTTTTTTTTCATTCTACCATTTTTCTTTAAATGGCCTTAAATCTAACTCAAAAGTCCAAGCGGAACGGGGTTGTTGGGTTAAGAAAAAAACTGTCTCTGCTATATGTTCCGGATTGAGAAAATTATCTGATGGTCGAGTGGGCATTTGTTGATGAGTGCGTGGTGAGCTAATAACCCCATCGATAATTACATAACTAACATGAATACCTTCGGGACTAAGATGTCTAGCCAATGATTGAGCTAAACTTCTTTGTGCCGCTTTAGCGGAGGCAAAGGGCAAAAAATTAGCTCCTCCTCTAAGAGATGCCGTTGCGCCAATAATCACTATTTGCCCAAAGTTGAGTTTTCGCATCTGTGGGAGAACTTGTTTAACGACGGCAAATAATCCAAGGGCATTCACTTCCCAGGCTTTTTGAAATCCCTCTAGACTAGCTTGGTCAATATTAGCAAATTGTCCAGCACCTGCATTGTAAATAAGAACCGAAATAGTTCCCACTTCTTGCTCTATCTGTTGGAAGATTGATTGAGCTTTTTCAATCTCAGTTACATCATAAGAGTACCCCCTTGCTCCTTCCAATTGCATCGCCAAACTTTGTAAATAGTCTTCACTACGAGCTAAAAGAGCAACCCTATAACCAAAGTTTGTGAACTTTCGAGCGAAAGCTTCGCCGTTACCTGGTCCTACTCCTACCACAACACATACAGGTTGACTCATAACTACTCCATAGCTCTTACATCGTCAAATATAGCACTCCTGTCGGAAGTAAGCCTCCCGACGACCCCAGCCTTTTTGTGCCCCACTGCTTCTACTGTTTTCTAGGCTAAATAAGCGCTCCCTTAACTGCCCTAACTGAGAAGTGAACCTGTAATAATATGGAGTACGGAACGCTTTGCCAAACTTTGCTTACATTATTTAACAAAAGAAACTGAAGCTCACATTACGTAATGTTAATTAAATTTGAGCCAAAAATATTTCTGCTAAACTTACGATAGAGACTTTCAAAAATGGTTAAGCTTTCTTGGTTGATGATAGTAGTCGGGTTATGCGCGTTATTATTTGACAGGTCAGTCTCCTTTGTTTGATTCTCGCTACACATTAAATTTAAGTACGAAGTATCCTATGTCAATTTACGTCGGAAATTTAGCTTTTGAAGTAGAAGATAAACACCTATCGGAAGTGTTTAGCGATTACGGTAAAGTCACTCGTGTTCATATACCGACGGATAGAGAAACCGGACAGCGTCGCGGTTTTGCTTTCGTAGAAATGGAAACCGCCGAAATGGAAGATGCGGCGATCTCGGCTCTCGATGGAGCAGAGTGGATGGAAAGAGAATTAAAAGTCAATAAAGCCAGAGAACGAGAAGACCGCAACTCAGGTGGCGGTGGCAATTATCGGCGTAATAACAACTCAGGTGGCAGAGGCAATGCTCGACGTAATGATCGTTATTAAATTTAATGACGATTAATTGAAAAATTAGCGTTATAGTTTAATTAGTAAAATTATCCTCGAAGAATTAGAGGAGTATGCAGGTTGCTAAAAACCTATACTCCTCCTAACAATTACTGATGCTGAATCGGTTGAATATTCAACTCCCCCTGCCATTGGCTCAGGGGCTTTTCCCACCCCTCCTCCCACTTTTGGGCAAAGAGTGGTCTGGTGGTTTTACCCATTTGAAATCCAAGGGCGATCACTTTCAACAACTGGGGCAACATTTCCGGTGCTTTGAGTGTGGTGGATATCAAGCTATTGGCAATCAACATAGTTGCTAGTGGGTAGGGAAATTGGGGCAAATGGAATGCCTGTAAGCCAATTTCACCGACTATAGAGGTGTCAAATCCGGTGATGATATGCCAGAGATCGTGGGTCTGACTCAGCCGTAGCTCAACGTATTCGGCATCCGATGTAGCGGTCATGCCAGCATGGAGATTGGGATCGAATCCCATTTTCTTCATCGAGGCGGCGTAGATGTACCCCAGGGAATCGGGGGGCAAGGTCAATAAGGCATCCAGGTCGTGGGCAGGAGGAATGTAGCGATCGCGGATCAGGGCAGCACAAGCCGGCTCTTGATTGAGATGTTGAGCCACCCGATCGTAGGCGGGAGTTTCCAGCAAACCATAGGTCAATTCCCCAACTGTTTCCAGGCTATTGTCTCCAAATAGCATTGAGGTGAAGGACTTAACGATCAGCAGCTTTGAGACAACTGACTTAAAGCCCTTCTTCATGGGATTGTGCGTCGGCTGCTGAGTAGCAGCGATCACGGAGTGGCGCTTCGCGCTCGCAGACTGATTGGACGTAGCTGAATTAAGCAGTTGCATAAAAAATCACTCCAAAAGAACTTAAGCGTTAACGAAACCTTGACAAATTGAAGACAGCAAAGACACTCGACGTTTTACCAGAGCAAGTCATCGAGCAACCCATAGACACCGACAAAATCAATCCGGGCGATCGCGTTGAAATAACGAACCTGTTCATGAGTCCGTTCCACTCCTGATGCAAAAAGCAATTTGAGTGGAGAGATCGCCAATACCAACCAGGGAAAACATTGGTGGCGCACAAAGCGAAACCCAAGGTGGAGGTATGGCAGCAGACGCACAGAAGGTATCCTGGCACAGCGAGCTTGCTCCATCAGCAAATTCTGGGACATAACATGACTCTAGACACACAAATTCCGTTAATATATGAGCATCACTCATGTTTTTAGTTTATGAGCAGTCCTCATGTTTTGTCAAGAAAAATGTGAGTAATCCTCATCTATTTCTGAAGGCCAGGAAGAATGCCTATGTCCCAAAACCCATCACCCACAGGCGGAATGCGCCGCCAACCACGACAGGCTCGTAGTCAAGAGCGGGTCAATCGCATTCTGGATGTGGCCCAAGACCTGTTTGCCCGCCAGGGCTATGCCGCAACAACGACCAATGCGATCGCCACTCAAGCCCAGGTTCCGATCGGGTCGCTTTACCAGTTTTTTCCGGACAAAACCGCGATTGTGCAGGCTCTGGCACTCCGTTATGCAGAAAAGCTGCATCAAGAGTTAGCCGTCCTTGATGAGGAGGAATTCGCCACACTCTCTTTGTCAGATTATGTGAACCAGTTGATTGATACCACCGATCGCTTCTTTAGCGAGAACCCTAGCTACCATGCGATTTTTATGGAGGTTCAGGGAACGATGCGTGAATTGGAAGAAATTGATGCGACAACCGATGTCAAGTTGATTGGGGATTTAGCGAGTTCCTTAGCCAGACGCGATGCCCGATTAGAGCCGGCGGATTATCAAGCGATCGCTTTCGTGCTAGTAAAAGCGATCGGGACATTAATATGGTTATCCCTCAGCCAGGAGAAAACGTTTCGACAGCGCCTGGTGGTGGAAACGAAACGGCTCACTCTAACATATTTGCAAAGCTACTTTCCAATAGCATTTGGTGATAAAACTAAAATGCTCAAAACCTAAAAGTAAACTTTGTATGTATAAGGCTAAGGGATATCTCTATCTTTTAGCCTGTTTTAATAAATTAGTCTTCATGATAAAACTGAATGCAGACAGAACAGCTTTAAAACCTTGAATTAGGTAGGAAAATCAACTTGTGGCATATAAAGCTAGAGATTAGGCTCTGTTGGTTTTTACCTTTATCTCTAGCTCTTTATGGCAGGGTATTACAGGCAAATTCAATCTGTATGAGCTAGAAACCTAAAAGCGGTTATCTAGCTTTTCTTGATTGAAATTAGGGACTTTCAGAAAATAAATTATCCATTCGCTAAATGAAAAGCTTTCTCAAAAAGGGAGAAAAGTTCTTTTAGAGCCGTTTTTAGTTAACTAAGAGATTGCCTTAAAACTGTTTTTATTTCTTCTTATCAGTTTTTTCGTTGGACATTTTATTCTCTGGAAGTCCCTTAATAGAAAAGTGAAGACCCCTCGCCTTGAACGGCAGCGATCGCATAGAGATTATGGGTTCATACGGCAAGGGATGAATGTATTTATCGAGAATTTTGGCAATGAAAGCCAGTAAAATCGTCAGAGCAAAGGCATTTAAATTTTGTTGAGGTTGTTTTTTTGGTGTGGGTGTGCCAATAAGGGGTAAGAATTTGGGGGTTGGGTAGTGCGATCAGGCAAATTACTCGTAAACCTCTCAGAAAATCTTTGAAAAGGAAATAAGGCGTTTTGGATAATGTGCGATCGGTGAGAGTAAATATTATTGCGCCTTTATTAAGTGCCTAAACAAAATTAATTACATATTCTGAACCAAAATTGTCAAGCACTTTTTTGAGATAGTTAAGTAAGCTTGTCCAATTTTCATAAGCATTAACTTCAACCCATTCATATTTATGCTTGCGACCATAAAGAATGGCAATTTTCATCATATCGTTATTGATAGCTCGTTGTTGTTGACGACGTTGGAGATGGTGAGGATCTTTAGAGCGAAAAGCAGGCTGTAATATGCCAATTTGGTTTTGATTGATGTCTTGTTGAAGGATAAGGCTTATTTCCTGTTTACTGTTCATTGGCACTGTCCTCAATGTTCGATAAGAAAGAGGATATTTATAAAGACGGGAGTTCTCAAGGTCAGATGGGTTCACCTTTACTGAATCGATCTGACCTTGTTGGAGAAAGTGAGAAATTATTAAATTAACGGTAGTACAGGTTATGAGAGTAGATTTTTCGGGAACTCTAACAGTAGGATTTTTCTGATGATTAAAGTTATGAGTCAATCAAATAGTCGGGTTAGTGCTACAGAATCAGGATTAAAAAAGCTTAAAGCCTCTCAACGGACAAAAGACGGTAAACACTTGGCTTATGAACGTATTGCCGAGTTATCTAATATGTCTCGCAGTAGTGTGAACAGATTTTTGAATGGAAAACGAGTCTTTATAGATATAGCGACGGAGATCACAAAAGTCTTAGGTTTAGAGTTAACCGAGATTATCGGAGAAGATGAGAATACAAACTCGCCTCAGAAAATAGTCATTGAGTATCAAACTTGTCAAACAATGTTGGAAGAGAGAAAACGTTTAACTCTTAATCCTCTAACCAGTAAAGACGGAATAACGTTTAATTATTTAGATATGTATGTTCCTTTGGGATTACTAGAAAGAAGAGGGCAAGGGCAGGAAAAACAGAACGGGGATGTATCTCCTGAACAAGGTTCGAGTTTATATAAAGTTTCAACCTATGAAGTAACCCAGAAATTTGAGAATGAAGAGTTTTTTACAGAAGTTTTAGGAAAGGGTAATAGTCCTCAAAGTCAAGGACGGCGAATCGCTATTATTGGCGAACCCGGTGCTGGAAAAACCACCCAGTTACAAAAAATAGCTGATTGGGTATTTCAAACAAGAGATCAAGAAGCGGCTATTTGGGTATCATTGGCAGATTTCCAGGGAAGAACTTTAGAAGAGTATCTATTAGAAGTATGGCTAAAAGAAGCCTTAAAAGTAGGGCGAGTTACTGAAGCGATGGAAGACGGGTTAGTAGAGTTATTTGATGGGGGTAAGGTCTGGTTATTATTGGATGGGGTGGATGAAATGGGAGTAAATAACCCTCTATATGCAATTAATTCTCAAATTAGGGGATGGATTGCATCAGCGCATGTGGTATTAACTTGTCGGTTGAATGTATGGGATGCAGGGAAAAATTATCTTGACGGGTTTGATGTTTATAAAAATTTAAATTTTTCTGAGTTTCAAAGGGATGAGTTTATTGATAAGTGGTTTGTTAAATCACCCGATTTAGGGAATAGTCTAAAAACGGAATTACTGAAATCTAAAAAAGAACGGATTAGAGATTTAATTAAAAATCCTCTACGGTTATCTTTATTATGTTATGCGTGGCACAGACGAAAGGGAGAGTTACCAGAAACAAAAGCCGCGCTTTATCAGTGGTTTGTGGATGCCTTTTATCAATGGAAGGATGAATATTTTTCCACAAATTCAAAGCAACGAAAAAAATTAAATAAAGCTTTAGGAAAATTAGCCAAAGTTTCGATAGATCAGCCGTGTTCTCGCTTTCGTATAACTCAGTCTCAACTTGTTCAGGTACTTGGGGAAATTGATAAACCCTCGTGTAAGTTAGCAATAGATATCGGATGGTTAAATCAGGTAAGTACCTGGACATAAATAAAGTTTGCTATATTAACTTTTTTTAAGTCCAAAAATTTTAGCCGCTCTCTTTTAAAAACTAGGATAATTTTACTTAATTTTTCTTATGTATGATAATGATAATCATTATTATTTAAACCTATTTTAGTTGCAACTAAAATAGACTTGAAAATTATTAAATTTATTTTTTAAGATAGTTTTGAAGGAAATCGGTAACGGTTTGTTACATATCCTTTTTTTGCTGCTCTATTTTCTACGACTTCAATGACAGCCATTGCCAAATCATATTCGTCTTCAAACATTTCTCCAGCTATTTCATCGGTTTTGAGTCTCAGCCATTCATTTTCTATTCGGTTCATTTCTGAGCAATATTTAGGCAAAAAAAAGATATACAAGCCTTGTTTTTCCCAACAGAGATGTTTTTCTCTAACAATTTTAGCTGTATGGCTAGAACCATTATCTTGAACAACTACTGTTATTTGTCCAGTTTCTAATAATCTTTGATTAGCTTTTTCTGCTTCCCAATTCATTATTTCTATATAAGAATGCTTTTTTACCCCACCTAACACCAAAGCATAATCAAAGCTTTTTTCTAATTCTAATAATCCACAAATGCTAATTCTTTTTCCTCGTTTAGGTGTCTGTTCCATTTTTTTTTGTATTGCTTTTTTAATCCAGCTATATCCTACTGGACTCCAGAGAACAAAACCTGACTCATCTAAATATTTTAAACAAATTTCGCCTACTGCTTCTGCCAATTCTAGCATATCTAAATCGGCACTTTTGACCGCTTTTAATTCTTTATCTTGTTTGCTTTTAGTTGACTGTCTTGTTCTTTTCCACAGATATTCTTTTTTTTTTAATATTCTGCGAATTTGTCGCTTACTTAAAGAAACTTGTTGCTCAGTCAATAATTTTTGTTGTATTTTTCCGCTATTATAAGTACATTGCTCATCGCTTAGTAACTCTTCTATTTTTTCAAAATTTTCAGGGTTCCAGGTTGGATTTCTCCCTGGACGGGGCTTATCCCATAATCCCATCAAGCCTTTTTTATTCCATCTATGAATAGTTTTTCTGACTGTAACTGTTGAACAAAGGAGAAACATAGCAATTTTTTTTACTTTCCACCCTTGAGAGGATAATCGTAAAATTAGTGCCCTATCTTTCGTTCTTATGGGAATGTTCTGGTTTCTATTTAATTCAAATAATATTTTTTCTTGTTTTTGGGTTAAAAATACTCTTAATGGAGGAGATGACATAAATTATTAACAACTTAATTGTACCTTATTATTGTTTCATTAAAAAGAAAATTTAACAAATTTATTAAAGTAAATTTAATTTTAGCCGCTATGAGTTGTTCCAAGCCGCACCTTAAATATTTCCCGCGCTGGTGGACAGAACAAAAATACTATTTTGAGGGGGAATGAACAAGCCGCGTTCGCTGTTACATTTCTTAACACAGTCAACTTTATTTATGTCCAGGTACTTAGTTCGACTCAAATTAACAATGACCAAAATTTAAGTTAATGGAAAAAAGTTCACTTTTACCAATTGGTCAGGACAAATTTGTTGTATCTTTAAAAAAGAGCGATCGCGTTTTTCAATGTCTGAAAGATCAAATATCCGAGCTAGAGTAAGGTGAGTCAGTAATTAATATAAATGTATTATCCCATCGATCTACTCGTTAGTATCTCAGAACTTGGGGGCATCCTCCAAACCCCCGTGCAGGATTGATCGCACTCGGTGGCTGATGTAAAATTTGGGCGGGTAGCCGAAATACTTAACAAGCTCACCTCGGCGATCGCTGCGCTCTTCTCCTGCTGTTGGGGAAGCGGACAAAATAATTTTCGCTGGAAATTAACCGGGCTTTCAACAACATAAAAGCTGTGTATGAAAGTTTCTTTGATTGTTTTTACTTTTAAACACCCTAGATTATTCCGTAATCGTTTATTATGGTTTTATTAACTTATCTGTAGCTAAAGAATAGCTAATTTTCAAAGCGAAGAAAATGAACTCTACTTCAAAACAAGGCAGACTATATTATGCTGAATTGCCCCCAGTCCCCCTTGGGATTAGAGGCATATGGAAAAACACTCTTTTTTATCTAAAACACCTTAATCTAATAAAAAAAAGAAAAATAGTTTATGCTTTACTCCCGCCCCCTTGGATTAGAAATGCAGGAGATCAAGCACAAGTTATTGCTATTCAAAATTGGCTTCGTAAGCATTTTCCCTCCTTACTAATTTTGGAACTCGATCAAGACCAAGTTACAAAAATTCTACCATCTCTTCGTTATTTAATTTCTAAAGACGACATCATCATACTTCATAGTGGAGGGAATTTAGGCGATCGCTATATGTCAACGGAGAGTGTTCGAAGACGATTGATACAAACTTTTAAAGAAAATGTAATTATTAGTCTCCCTCAAACTATTTATTTTACTAATACAGAACATGGTAAAAGCCAAACTGTAAAAACTAGTGAAATTTATAAGGCTCATCATAAATTAACGATCTTATGCCGAGATTTATACAGTGCTCACCTTTCAGAAAGCTTGTTACCACAAACACCCACCTTCTGTATCCCAGATTTTGTACTTACCCTTCCCCCGAGAAAACGCCAAAATCATAAGGCAAAGATTGTCTTTTGTCTTAGAAATGATAATGATATTGAATCGGCTTTTTCCCTTCAAGAAAAAGAAGCATTAATCGCCAAATTCTCCCACAATAGCATACTGATGGATATTCGAAGGTCAGACCCGGTTCTCCCCCATGAAAGACAGACATTTGTTGAAGAAACTCTAGCTAAAATTGAGCAAGCAGAGGTAGTAGTAACAGATAGATTTCACGGTTTAATCTTTGCTATTGTCTGCCAACGCCCTTGTGTTGCATTACCTTCTATTGGACACAAGATGAGTTTTGGAATTCTTTGGTTTAAAGAGCTTGCTTTCGTAAAATGGGCTGAAAAGATGGAAGATGTCCCCACTCTAATCGAAGAATGCAAAAAATGTACAGATTATCAAGTACCTAACTGGAATCATCGCTACTTTGACCAACTACCACAAGCACTAGGATTACTTGAAAAAAAAGAATGGATAATAACATCTGAACTATTGTATAATTATCATTCACTAAATTCTGCCAAAGAATGGAAATTGTATTCTCAATATCAACTTCCCCAAGACGTTGAATTTACCTCCGAGGGAATCAGCTTTTCAGGAAAAACTCTTTCCGCAGATCAATGGTGCTATGTTTATCTTGACCCTCTATTCTACTCCTGGACTAATCTATCTTGGCATATGCAAGTACAGCGAGTTACTGACTTTCGAGAATTTGCTTTTAACTTCAGATATCAAGATTTTGACAATCGTTATCGGTATAGATTTGAAGCTGGACGAGCATTCTTTGATCGCCGTGTGAGAGGAAAGTGGGAAAATAATATGGCTTCTGTTCCTTTCGACATGAAAGTCAGAACATGGTATGCTTTGCGGATTGATATTTGTGGAGCAGTATTTCGCCTCTATGTGAATGATGAACTATTACTTCAAAGTTTTAGTGATGAACTTACACAGGGATCAATTTGTATTATTCTTTGGGAAACCAACGAGAAGACTGATTTGGTAGCTATTGTAAAGGACATTAAAGTTTATCATCTGTTGAGCCAGCAATGATAATGTGGGTTCTCTTCGGTATATTTTGATACCAAGACCCGTAGCTTTTTAAGGTTTATTTTACGAATAGTCTTTAGAAGAATAATTTGATAGATAATTGAAAGAAACTCATGTCTCAACTTATTGTTAAAGATTTAGTGAAAACCTATCGTATTGCAGAACGACAGCCTGGACTTTGGGGTTCATTTCAAGGTGTTTTTCATCGTAATTATCGTGAAATCTATGCCCTCGATCATATCTCTTTCACCTTAGAGCAAGGTGAGCTTGTTGGATATATTGGTCCTAATGGTGCTGGTAAATCTAGTACCGTAAAAATTCTGGCGGGAATTATGTTTCCAGATTCCGGGCATTGTGAAGTTTTTGGTCGTATACCTTGGGAAAACCGCATTGAACACGTTAGACAGATCGGTGTTGTTTTTGGTCAGCGCACTCAATTGTGGTGGGATCTTCCAGTTATCGAATCTTTCGATCTCCTGCGCCGGATTTATCGAATACCAACCACTGACTATAGCCGCCAACGAGATGAGTTGATTGACACACTAAACTTATCTGCATTCTTGGATATCCCTGTACGTCAGCTTAGTCTAGGTCAGCGAGTGCGTGCGGATTTCGTAGCAGCTTTACTCCACAGTCCTCCGCTACTTTTTCTTGACGAACCCACCATTGGGTTAGATGCAGTATCCAAATTGGCTGTTCGTGATTTTATTAGACAGTTCAACCAGGAAAGAAAAGCAACAATTATTCTTACAACCCACGATTTAGATGACATTGAAGCACTATGTGATCGGGTCATCGTAATCGATCAAGGGAAAATTCTCTCCGATGGTAGCCTAAGGGATTTAAGATCTAGCGTATCCAAAGAACGTCTACTTATTATCGATCTTGCTGAGGAAATCCCCGAAATCCAAGATCCAGATGCTGAGGTCATTTATCATCAGAATCAACGAGTTCATCTACGCTTTTCTCCAGATACAACTCCTGTTACCGATCTAATTAGCCGCATCACTGCTCAATATCCAGTACAGGATCTCTTTGTAGAGAATCCACCCATTGAAGAAATTATTGCTCGTTTATACGAAGGAGAACGATGAGTCCTTACTTTGCTATTCTCAGTGCTAGAATTCGTACAGTTTTACAATATAGAACAGCAGCGATATTTGGAACACTTACCCAACTATTTTGGGGTTTGATCCGTGTCATGATTTTTAATGCACTTTACAGTTCTAATGTGATTGAACAACCAATGACACATTCAGAAACAACAGATTATGTCTGGCTTGGACAAGCCATGTTTTCTGTAAGTATCTTCTCAATTGATAATGATCTGCTGACAATGATGCGTGTTGGTACTGTTTGTTATGAGTTACTAAAACCAGTAGACCTCTACAGTTTTTGGTACTTCCGTGCAATGGCAAGCCGTCTTGCTCAGGTATTGCTACGAACTTTACCTATCTTCGCATTGGCTTTGCTTTTTTTTGGGCTGAAACCACCTGCTTCCTTCGGTGCAGGAGCGGCAGCAATTTTGGCTCTCTTAGGGGCGTTGCTGTTAACAAGTGCCATATCTACTTTAGCTAGTATTATTCTACTTTGGACAATTGCAGGTCAAGGTATAAACCAATTTATAAATATTCTTGTGCTGATTTTTTCTGGGATTATTGTACCTTTACCTTTCTTTCCAGACTGGTTTCAATCTATTCTTAATTTTCTTCCTTTTCGAGACCTTGTTGACGTTCCTTTACAACTTTATGTCGGACATATTCCACCTTATGAATTGGGATCGGCAGTATTGCATCAACTTGCTTGGATTGTAACATTTGTTATTTTTGGTCGCTTGATTTTCGCTTTTGGTACTCGTCGTCTTGTGATTCAAGGAGGATAATTATGTTGGATAATTTATTTCTCTATGGTCAGTATTTAAAAGCATCCCTTCGTTCTCAGATGCAATATCGAACATCTTTTATTCTTTTATTGATTGGGAATTTCCTCAGTACAGGACTTGAATTTGTGGCAATTCTTATCCTACTAACTCGTTTCGATCACCTACAGGATTGGAGTTTGCCGGAGATTGCTTTTTTCTATAGTATTGTTAACATAGCCTTTGCTCTGTGCGATACAAATTCTCGTGGGTTTGAACTTTTCCCCAGTTTTTTGAAAAGTGGTGAGTTCGATCGCTTCCTACTACGACCACGAAGCACGGTTCTACAGCTTGCTGCACAGGAAATAACATTACGTCGGTTTGGACGTTTAGTACAAGGATTATTGGTATTATTTTGGTCTGCTTCAGTTCTTAATATTACTTGGCATCTAGATAAAATTTTTTTCTTGATGGCAACTATTTTAAGTGGTGCTTGTCTCTTCTACGGATTGATTATCCTTCAGGCGACCTTATCTTTTTGGAGTACGGAAAGCCTAGAAATTATGAATATTGTGACTTATGGAGGTGTAGAAACGGCTCAGTATCCATTAGCCATTTACCAGCCTTGGTTTCGCCGTTTCTTTACTTTTGTTATTCCCTTGGCTTGTGTGAGCTATTATCCAGTTTTAAATATTCTCGACCATCAAGATCCATTGGGGAGCAAACTGATTTTTCAGTTGATCTCTCCTTTAGCTGGCTTTCTTTTTCTACTAATCTGTCTGCAAATCTGGAGACTGTCCTTAAAATATTACCGTTCTACAGGTAGCTAGAGGCCGGGCAAACGCATCAAAAATGTGGGCAAAATCAAGTTACAATGAGGTGGTTAGATGAAACGGCGATCGCCAAACTAAAAAATAGACTGCAACCCGTTGCACTCGCTTTTCAAGCGTTAGGCAAGAAATAGAAGCCATTATCATATTGGTAAGGATTGGATTTAATATTCGGTCCTCAAAAAAATAATTAATATCATTCATCACCAGCGCGAATATTTATGACCCAATTGATGACTCTTATCAAAGCTTTAGTATACTTTTACACTTTAAGTTTAGTAATAAATATTCTCTGGCGTTTCTACATTGGCCGCTATACCATTGCACAAATGGTTGAACAGCAGCAAAGTATCCAGGAACTAGAAGCCAATGAAAATCATGTTCCTTGTATTAAAATTATTCTGTTTCTTCCCATGCTCGGCGAACAGGAAAATGTAGCTCCGCTACTAGCTGCTATAAATGCTTTATCCTTTTCAGTAGATCGTGTGCTTGTTGTACCTATTACTACTGAGCGAGAAGAGGTAACACAGCTACAGAAAGAAAAAGCTGTTGAAGCTCTAGTAAAGGACTTGAAAGCAGGACATAGAGGGAATGTTTTTTTGTGGAAACATTCATCTAACTTTGCTACCCATCGCCTTCAATCTTGGGCTAAAGATTTTTTAACAAAGCCTCAAGTGGTTGAAAATACTATAAAACAGTTCATTAAAAGACCCTCTACAAAAGACATTATTGAACAAGTTATTAAGGAAATTGACTTTCGCTTTCCCATTTTGCATATTCACTATCCCAATATACATGGAAACAAAGCTAGTCAGATGAATTATGCCTTGAATGTTTTGTCTGAGCAGGGTAGGATTACTACGCCAGACTCCACTTATATCGGAGTGTATGATGCAGATTCGAGACCTTCTCGTCTAAGTCTAATAGCTCTATCCATTGCTGCTAATAAAGAACGTTCAGCAGCGTTTCAGCAATACCCAGTTTATTTACAAGATACAGACAACCTAGACCTATTCATGAAAAATGAGGCTTGGTTACAGACAGCGCGGTCGGTTTGTATTGAGATACCACGTCAACTACAGATTAACGCTGAACTTACACAGGGTAAACGCTATGGGAGAACGTTTACTTATTGTATAGGACACGGCGAGTTTCTCCGCGCAGATTGGCTTTTAAAGGCAGGATTTCCTGAATCAACCCCTATCGATGATCTACCAACAGGGATCATGCTATCCTTAGCAGAGCAAAAGATTGTGCCACTGCCTTTCTTTGATTTCTGTAGTGTTCCAAATCATATCTTTGATTTTATACGGCAAAGTGCAACTTGGTTTGAGGGTCAGTCAGACTATAAACACCCTTATGAACGTGCGGCTATTTATTTTAGTTCTCCAGCTAAATTTCGGCATATTCGAGGTTTGTTTGAGCAAGCTATGGCCAATATTTTGTGGGCTGCCACAGGGCCTATGCGAATTTTGGTTTTGCTAGTGACTCTCTTGACAGGTATGTGGCTAATAGCAGGAGCTATTATAGGGTTCTTCTTTCTTGAAGCTTGGACTCGCTGGTCTTTAACTCGACTCTTATTAGATTCACATCTTTACTCCGACGACTTACCCCGGTGGCCTTTTGCTTTGTCATCCGTAACTCGCCCATTTCTCAAGTCTGTGGGTCCATGTTTGTACCTTCTACGTAAGCTTGTAGCAAGCGAAACGTCAGGGTATAAAACAGAACGTTAATCGTAAATCTACCAGAATATATTTTTTGGCTCATGTTAACATTTATCACTTCTCTGAGGCATCCTCAAAATCGGAATAGTAAAAGCCTAGAACTGGTTACCTCTCTGTTAGAGATAACATTGAAATCCGTTTGTAATCAGATTGATGATCGTTTTCGAGTGTTAGTAGTCTGTAATGAGAAACCAGCGGTAACATTCCAACATTCCAATATTGAGTATCTTGAAGTTGAGCTTCCACCTCCAAGTTCTCTTCAAACTGCATCTATTGGTATGCCAGCATTACGCATCGATCGCGGATGCAAATACCTGCTAGGACTTCAGCATGCAAAAAGTTACCCCTGTAGTCACATCATGTTTTTTGATGCTGACGACTATATTAGCAATCGTTTAGTAGGTTTTGTTGCCAATAACAGTCAAGAAAACGGCTGGTTTTTCAACCAAGGATATCTATATGACCGCCAAAAAGACTCTTTGGGCTTGCTTAAAGAGTTTTATTTATATTGTGGAACCAGTCATATAATTCGCTCTGATCTTTATCAAATCCCTGAAACTTTACCTAATAAACCTTCTCAGAAAGAAATTTTGACAGAGATAGATGAATATTACCTTCTCTATATTCTTGGTAGTCACCGGTGGCTAAAAAAACACTTCGCAGAACAGGGAAACGACCTTAATCCTTTGCCGTTTCCTGGGGCAATCTACCATGTAGGTCATGGAGAGAATCTTTATGCTAGAAGTGGTATGCTTGAAACGCAACCCTGTGAATTAAATGAAACTATCCGGCAAGAATTTTATTTATTTAAGTGAGCTGAATAATGATTGTTATTGTTCGTCATGGTCAAGATGAAGACAATGCCAAGGGGATACTTAACGGGCACAGAGATTTAGGGTTAACAGAAGCAGGCAAGGCACAAATAAAATCTACAGCTACTCAACTTTTGTCTGTTCATCCTGAAGTAATTATCACATCGCCACTCAAACGTGCTTATTTTAGTGCCAAGATAATATCAGAATATTTAAGTTGTAAGCATTTAAAAGTGTGTCCTGAATTGATTGAAAGAGATTTTGGATGTTTAACAGGTAAAAAGATCGCTGACATTCCATATTATTGCAAGCAAATTTTGCAATTTGATGGGGTCAACTATTTTCTAGATGCAGAGGGTTCTGAGAGCTTTCCTCTGCTACTAACCCGGGCTAAAAGAGTTTTGGAAAACCTGAAAACTACCTATTTGTCTCGAAATATTATTGTTGTTACCCACGGCGATCTTGCTAAGATGATCTGTGCCGCCCATTATAACTGGTCGTGGAAGCAAGGACTTCAGACACATAATATTAGGAATGGAGGTTTTATTTACCTAGAAGATCGTTCCTAACTTTTCCCCAATTTCTCAGTCAAAATGTCCTACGAGATGCGCAATGAGCTTTAAATAATTAACGCAGGGCTTGGCTAAACTGACAACTAGAGCGGTCTTGATGTAAAGAAATGAAAAAAATCCGTGTAGCTGAATATGATGGCCTATTTAAATTAGCCATCGCTTGAAATATTAAAAAATTAAATAACCGGCGACAACTAAAACTAATGTATTAAAATTTCGCGCCGATTAAAACAAATATATTAGAAGATACGCGTTGATAGAATGACGGAGTTACGCGTAATATGGCTTGTCCACTGCGATCTCGCTTCGATAAAACCCATCTCTACAACCAGCCAAGCCAAGCACGGTCAAATCTGACCTCGATAATTAAAGAGAAACCTTTACAGAAATAGCTATTTACCCAAATTTTAATATTTCTTTATATTTTTGTCGGCTCAAGTCAAGGATAATAATTGTTAGGTTGCTGAAAAAATCCCACCTGTAAATTTTTTTCTCGTACTGAGTCCAAAAACACCTACAATTACCTAGCTCATGAAATATACAAAATCCATTTTCAAAGTTAAGCATACACCAAAAGACTTTTTAGTTAAAGAAGTTTCTCTGTTTCCAAAACTTTGTGATCGAGAAGATGCTACATACACCTATATTTGGGTAGAAAAAGTAGGATACACAACTTTTGAAGTGCAGCGAATAATCTGTCAATATTTCGATCTCAATCCCAAAGATGTTAGTGCCCAAGGATTAAAGGACGAAGATGGGATTACTCTACAAACGATTTCAGTTCGTAAACACCTAAATCAAAATGATGTTCTTCGTTTTAATAATCAACATATTAATCGTCCTGGTATCTGCACTATCAAAGAAATTTTGGGATACGGAAAAAAAACAGTAACACCAAAGGCTTTACATGGTAATACCTTTACTGTCACAGTTCGTTCAGTCGCAGTAGAATTAGCCGATAAGATAGCAGAAACTTTCCACTTAAATAATGACTTTGAATTTATTAATTATTACGATCTTCAGCGTTTTGGCTTACCCGGTGGACCCTACAACGCCCACTTAATTGGAGAATTAATCATTCAAGGTAATTGGAAGTCAGCTTTAGCAGAATTTTGCTGCACAAAAAACATAACTCCAGAACTCGAAGCCAATCTCCCAACCAATCAATCTGAAGAAAATTGCCGTCACTTTTTTTTGAACCAAGTAGGATATAAACTAGTCTCTTTCTTTATTTCTTCTTACAATAGCAATATTTGGAATCAAAAAGTCTCTAATTTCCTCAAAGAATTATCATATTTAAATACAAAAGATTTACCAGAGCTTGAACTAGGAAAATTGCAAATTCCGACGACGAACATAACACAAATCCCTTTGTATTTATCCATAGATGCTTTTCAATTGAAGGAAGAAGGAAACCTAGTTACATCTAAGAAAAACCGTCTTTTAGTAGTCCCAACCAAAATTTACTGTCAAGAGCCAGAATCCGATGAATTTCACCCAGGTAAAGTTAAGCTATCCATGTCTTTCTTTCTCCCTACAGGTTCTTATGCTACAATGCTGCTCAAACAAATTGAATGTCGGTTTCGTTAAACTGAGTAATAAGTTTTGAGACTTCTTTAAAAAATTTCATGAAATCTTCTCATCTCTCAACACAATCACCAATTTACATAATTGTAGGTGGACCGCGGTCGGGAACTTCTGCTCTAGCTTTAGTATTGCGCGAACAAGGTATCCAAATGTTTGTTGGCAGTGACTCACCAGATTTAGATTCTCCAAGTGGAAACCAAGAAGATGCTCTAGCTCGTTTAGTTCACAACAGACTTATGGGGCGCAATGGCTTGGGAAAAATATGTAACTGGGATAACCCGCGCTACGTATTGGGAAGCAATCCTGATGCTGTACAGCACATTAAAGCTTATATCAATTTCAGGATTCGCAATCATACTGGGTCATGGGGGCTTAAAGATCCCCGTCTAAGTTTTTTGATCGAACCTTGGCATATGGCAACTCAAGCCATGCCTGTCTATTGGATTCATATTTACAGAGAAAATAAAGATGCCATGGTTCGCAGTTTGATTGCTATGTTACCAGCAAAATTACGTTACTGCAAGGACGACCAAGGTTTATATCGCCTTGCTGCTAATTGGGCAGAAACGTATGTTCTTGCCATTGAACTGGGATTTGCTCGTATAGGTATCCAGCCGTATCAATTAACTTATGAGGAGTTACTGACTTTGGAAGGACAAGCTAGATTGAGCAAGCAGTTTAAGTTTCAAGTTCCTATTCGTTGCATTCGCCCTGACCTCAATCGTAAAGGTGATCGAACTTTTTGTTGAAGAAGGGATTAATCAAGCCGAAGACCGCAGAACTTTAAATATTTCATATCTAGGATGTTTTAAATTGGATAAAAGCGGAAAAATTTTCGACACAACTTCACTGCGGGCAGAAGTTTAGAGGCAAAAAATAGAAATTAACTTAATAGATGCAAGAGCTAGAAACTTCTGCTTTGACTGTACCTGAATAAAAAAAATAAAACCTCCGCAGTTACAGCACCTACGGAGATGGCTACATTGCTGTCATTGCCCTTCCTTCTTAAAAACAGGTTGGCAGAGAAAGTTAATAGACCTCTTGCAAAATTTTTTCGTGATATAATAAAAAATTGTCCATTTTTTGAGTTTGCCAGGGAGCAACTCTCATCAAACAGCGATCGCTCTTTAAAAAAAAGTTAACGAAGGGAAGAGAACAAAAATAATTGTATAATTATCAAAGACAATTATTGAGCAAATAAAATTAATTTAATCGTGAAATATTGGCAAGCTAAAAAATTACCGTCAACAGAATTTAAGCGTTTAACAGGAGTTAAAAAAAACTTTCAGAGTGATGGTTCGCACCGTAAAAACTCAAGAGCAAGAAAAAAAGAAAGTAGGGCGTAAACCCAAATTAATCGTCGAAGACCAAATTTTAATTATGCTTCAATATTTGAGAGAATATAGGACTTATTATCATATTGGTTCAGATTGGAAAATATCCGAGTCATCTGTCTGTCGGATCGTTCATAAAATAGAAAATATATTAATTAAATCTCGTCAATTTCGACTACCTGGAAAGAAAGAATTATGGCAAACTAAGACGGAAGAAGAATTGGTAGTAATGGATGTTATGGAAAGTCAAATTGAAAGACCATTAAAGCGTCAAAAACAATTTTATAGTGGAAAACAAAAAGAACATACACTAAAAACACAATTGATAATTGGACAAAAAAGTGGTTTAATTGTGTGCCTAGCCAACGGAAAAGGAAAAACTCATGATTTTAAACTCTTCAAAAATAGTGGAGTAAGATTTGGAGATTTAATTAAAGTTATTGCTGATAAAGGTTATCAAGGAATAGTGAAAATTCATCAATTAAGTAAAACACCGATTAAGAAGAAGAAAGGAAAAAAGTTAACCCAAGATGAAAAAATATCGAATCGTGAACTTAATCGATTACGAGTTATAGTAGAGCATATCAACAGACGATGAAAAATCTTTAAAATACTCTCTTATCCTTATCGAAATCGTGGGAAGAGATTTGGATTAAGAGCGCACTTAATAGCTGGAATTCATAATTACGATTGGATTAATTAACTTGTAAAAAAAAATTATTTAACCCCTAGTTAGTTGAGCTTTTAATTATTAGCTTAACTGTTTCAGTATGGTTATTTTTTTGAGGTTGCAAATTGGCGATCGCTTCATTTAATTATTTAGAAAAATCGCTGGGGGGGCGACACTGAGGGTTAAAAGCCTTGTATAATCAGGGGTTGAGTCGGAAAAACGCCGTCAAGATCGGACGGCGTTCTCAATAAGCTTAATTTATTGAAAACAAATGATTCAATTGCCCCAATTGTACACCAAACATCTCAAAAAACATTTAAATTCTATTCAGTTTTTAATTCTTTCAATCCTCATTAATTTGATTCAAGAACATCGGTGGATAAAATTGGAAAACCTCGCCTTCCAATTCCCTAGTCCCATCAAAGAGAAGAGTCGTATCAAAAAAATACAACGATTCTTGCCATTAAAGCAGTTAAACATAGAAACATTGTGGTTTCCTATTATTTTAGAATGGATAGAAAATCAATATGAAACCCAAGAATGTTTATTTTTGGTGATTGATAGAAGTCAATGGCGATCCATTAATCTTTTAATGGTGAGTTTAGTTTATAATAAAAGAGCTATTCCTTTATACTTCAAATTACTACCGAAAAAAGGAAATAGTAATTTACAAGCACAGAAAGAAGTTTTAAACCCTGTAATTTCTTTACTAGAAAATTATAAATTAGTAGTTTTAGGAGACAGAGAATTTTGTAATGTCGATCTGGCTAGATGGCTTGGTGAAATGAAAACACCCTTTTCCTTAAGACTGAAAAAAAATGAATATGTGGAGCTAGAAGAACACATTTGGTTTCAATTAAAAGATTTAGGATTAACTCCGGGTTCATCGTTATATTATCAAGGAGTAAAAGTTACTCTTTCTAAGGGATTTGGGGAAGTTAATTTAGCTGCAAAATGGTCACGAAACTATCGAGGTAAATCACAGAAAGAACCTTGGTACATTTTAACTAATTTAAGAAGTTTATCAGCAGCAACTGAAGCTTATTCTCAGAGAATGGGGATTGAAGAAATGTTCAGGGATTTCAAATTAGGAGGCTATAATATAGAAGGGACTCAAGTAACTGGGGAAAGATTAATAGCTTTGATATTATTAGGAACTCTAGCTTATTCAATGGCGACTTTTCAAGGAAATCTAATCCTAAGAAAAGGAGTCGCCCAGTATGTTAGTCGTCCATCTGAATCAAAACGTCGTTATAGAAGAAATAGTGGTTTTTCTATTGGTTTGAAAGCTAATTCCTGGCTTAATTCATTGTCATTTTTTGCTCATGAGGTTGAACAATTGATCGCTTTTGTACCTCAAAAACGAGCTTATTATTCCAGAGGTCTTAGGGCTGCAACTATTATTCAATCAGCTTTTTGACCTCGTGTGTAGCCCCCCCAGGAAAAATCGATAAATTTGGGTTATCTTATCAAGCCAAGCTAGAAAAAAAAAGCTACTTATTATAGCACAAAATATTTTTGCAAGAGGTCTAGTGATCGATTTTTTCGAGCAGTCTTTGATGGCGATCGCTGGTCATGGGAATTTTTCTACCCCTTCTCTTATTCCTAATATTTGATACCTGAATCCTTACCAAACTCCAGATATGATCCGAAAAGAAATTTATGCTTATTTATTAGCTTATAATTTACTCAGGTCGGTTATGTATGAAGCTAGTCTGCATTCTGGCTTGAATTCCCTTCGTTTTTCTTTACAAGCTACTAGACAACACTTAAATAACTTTAGCCCAAAATGGATTAATAAAACTAAAGAGAAGAGACAACGATTATACAAAATACTGTTAAAGAAAGTGGCTGAGAGTTATCAAAAAAAAAGGAATGGCAGCAAAAAAAAAGGAATGGCAGGGTTGAACCTAGAGTCAGAAAACGTCGCCCGAAAGCTTATCCGTTGATGCAAGAGCCTCGCGCAGTTCTCCGACAAAAAATGAAATCGGCTTGAGGAGAGGGTTTCGGCTTAAGTTAGCGACATTCGTCTAAACAGAAGTATTTAGTAAGGCTAAATAAATTTAGATGCGTTTGCCCTGGATCTTGGTTGAATCTCATTCTTACTCTTCTATTCCTTTGCCCTTTGCCCTTTGCCCCTTCCCCTTTCCCGACTCCGTAAGACTTTCAGCTTAAGTTAGTGGCATTCGATCATACTTGATTTAAGTTAGGCGATCAGACATTGCTAAACGTACCAACGATTAGTAAGTCACCAGGAACGTAGGCAGCACTGAAATTGATGTAATTGTTCGATGGGAACAGTAGGTTTTTCAGAGCAAACACTGAAATTGGCTGAAACGATACATTAAGCTGACTGACAATTTGCGAAGGAACTTGCGAATTGATCTTCTGGTTCACTTGCGCTTGCAAATCGTCAGAACTGCTTGGACCGCCGCCCGACATATGCCCAGTAATTGTCACAGCCTGATTGTCTATGTTAATATAGACAGTCTGCTCCCGGCCAGAGCCGCCAACACCGAGAGGTAGGTTGGCAAGAACACCGACCGATACATCCGTGGACATCTTTGATTCAGTGCATCTTGTTGGTGAATCGAATAGAGAATAAGTTGTGCGGCAGTTTTTCTGAATATAATTTAACGAGTTTTTCTGGTTTCCACTCAGTTTCATCTTGCCAAGATTTGTTGCCTCTATTGTCATGCCTGCGAGAGACCATGTGACAGTGTTTCCACCTGGAATGTAGTAGGTAGTAGTATCTGTCCACGTCGAAGAATTATAACCACCGCTGATTTGGCTATTCAATGATGTGAGATCTACGTTTCCAGAGACATCAGCCTGCGTGAATTTGGCAGTCCACGCCTTTTTGTCATTTACGGGGTCAATCCCTTCAATCTTCCAGTTCTTTTTATTGAGACTTTCAGGGAGTAGGGAATTGAAAAACAATCCTGACTTCACCATGAGGGTGCACTGTGCTCCTAGCGGGATTGGTTCGGAGATATTGTTGAGGAAGGTCTGGGTGTAATCAAGCAAGTTGCGATTGCCCGTCTGAATGAAAAGCTGCAACATTTCCTTGCCAGAGGGTGTTTTCAAAGGCTTGAAATAGAAACTCTTTGGCTTGAGATTATCTAGGGTTGGCACTTGAGTAAGATCGAGCTGATTGATCAGAAAGAGCACCGGATTGTTGACAAAATACGCCTTCAATGTCAAGTTGAATGCAATCTTTTCGTCATCACTGAGATCGATATTGCTGATATCAAATGTGCCAGTCTGCATGTCTAGTTGAACTTTCAGTACATTATGATTTCCGCTACCGGTTTGAACCGTTCCTTGAATCATGCCTATCTTAATATTAGCGGTTAATGTCTCACCATTAATAGCTGTAGGTGACTTGCACTTTTCGTCTTCATTCTTATCTTTCATGCATTTTTGAATATTACCACTCAATATTTCCATCGTAAGTTTAGCGTTAGTTGGGTTATTGCTAGAAAAGCTCAGAAGAGGATAGCCATATTCAATACCGAACTTGTTTATGAGCCAACGACCCTCTACCCATTCATCCGCCTTCTTTGTCTGAATTTGAATGATGTTCTTATAAGTCGTGCTGTTTTTCAGTTCCTCATATTGCTGCTCCAGAGACTTATTTATCTGCTCCAGAGACATATTGAAAACAACGTCCCACCCGTTGGTGCAAGACCCCTGAGCATTCAGTTGGGATACTAGATCGGGAACGGAAAGTTGTGCAGATATTGTGCTAAATGAGGCCGAGGCAGATCTCTTCTGCCTTTTGTTCTT
Organism: Gloeothece verrucosa PCC 7822; assembly: GCF_000147335.1. NCBI lineage: Bacteria > Bacillati > Cyanobacteriota > Cyanophyceae > Chroococcales > Aphanothecaceae > Gloeothece > Gloeothece verrucosa. The sequence goes on along the minus strand of NC_014534.1, from coordinate 399,348 downwards.
GGCAAGTTTACTCTCCGGTTTATCCATCGGTTTATCCACAATTCGCGCTTTGAGTACGAAAGACAACCGGATCCTCAGATCAGAATTCTTGAAAGTGATGCCCTTGTTTGTCTCGGTATTTGGCAAAGCAATCTGCCAACTTGAAAAGGGAGTGACTGGGCTGACACCTTCAGACCATGAGACTCCACCATCACTAAAGTTCCGAGTACCTGTTTCAATGTTATATTCGTAAACCCGCTCCCGCCAAGGAGTGCGGAAAGTTAAAGCTTTGCGCTTTGTATCGCGATCATTGAATGGAGTTCCCTGGTAGGTAAGTTGTACTAAATACTTCCCGCTATCAGTGGACTGAATCCCATCAATCTCGGCAACAACTGAAACCACCCGTGCATTGACATATTGATAAAATTCCCTGGCATCTAAATGGACGCAGAAACTAAACCGATTGTCGTTGATTAAATCGGTGGGACTAACGCCATCAATGACATACGAGATTTGATTAGTAGTGGAAGATTGATACTGGCCAAGTTTAGACTTTGCTTCGATAGTAGTTTGCTGCTGGGTAACCAAAGCACCGTAGAATTTCAGCAGGCTGAAGGAAGTAATGGCAGTTGCAGGTTGCAGGTTGGCATATTGCAAGGCCTGGTCTTGCATTAGGAATGCTTTTGCTAAAATCGTCAGCATTTGGTTTTGGATAAAGACCAAATTGCCTGTAAGTCCAATTAGATCGATCTTCGATTTGTCTAGATCCTCAATTTTTGCTGGACGTAGAGCACTCTTAAGATCGTCGAGTCGTTTAGCTTGGCGATCATTTATCTCTTTTTGTTGCTGATTGGTATAAATATCCCGTTGGATCTGGTGTAGCGCAGATTTGGCAGTAGTCAGAGCCTTACCACGCAAAATCAAAGTCTTGAAGGCTGCCTGTAGTTCCGCTTTAGCTGAATTGACTGTTGAATCGCTAGGTCCAGTCGCTATGATCAAATCAAAATTTATGGACATCTCATCCCATGACAGGCTGGAGGGACTGCCAAACTGTGCCCCATCTAAACCATCAAAGGTTTTCTGAGCATCCTTAAGCTTGTCCACTTCAGCCTGGATGCCAGAATAGAGCTTCCAAGACGCGTTCAGCACATTCAATGTTTTTTGGATCAGCTGCGCCATCTTACCCAGATCTTTGACTGCTGAGATCGAAGACGAGGGGATGAGGATACTTGTACCAAGGCTAAAAACATTCGTTGCGACATCAAGACCAAACTTAATTGCCTCTATCGTTTCCCACTGCTGAACGGCTGTTTTGTATGTCTGAACTGCCGTATTAACGACAGCTTGCTGTTTAAACAACTGTGCTTCAATCTTGGCAACTTGGGAATTCTGTTCCTCGGCTTCAGCTTTTTGCTGAGTGATGAGAGAATCGTAATTGTCTGCCATATCCTTTTGCTGCTTGGCATTGGCTGCAATCAGGTTACTTAGAAGTTTACCTGATTCAATAATGTTCTCGTTGAGGGTGTTAGCCACATTAATGACTAATTCTTCCTGTCGGCGAGCCTCAATTTGCTGCTGATACTCATTAATTTGCTGCTGAATAGCTAAGGAAAAATTAAGAATTTTTTCAACCAGTTTTTCATATTCTGTGGAAGGTAGGATCGGCACAAAACTGCCGTAAGATGGGTCTGTCGCATAGTGAGCGAGATCGAGCGCTCGCACCCGCAAAATCAACAGCTCCTGATTTTCCGTCACCGCGGGGATGAATTTGGCAATCCACTGTAGATAATTCCGCACCAATATCTGAATATCATAATTAGGACAGGCAGCCTGGTTACTGACCACTGCCTCTGCAAATGTCATGGAGAATTGCAGACTATCAACTAGGGATGGAAGTGCGGTAACAGGAGGAACCTGACGCACATCGCTTACAACAATCGGCTCTGCATCCCTTCCCTCACCTGAAAGACCGTATTTCAAACCATCAACAATTACATTATATTTAGTATTCGCTTGATTGCGTACAGCTAAGGCACCGAGAAACTCACTACAGGCTACCTCGAACCCATCATAGGCAGCATCGTTTAACATTATGGTTTTTGGTTGACCAGAGTTAGAGGGACGCATATCCAGTACCTGACCAAAGAGACGGACGTTATTACCTGGGAGTTTTACCGTGCCACTAGCTGAAGAAGATAGCACATTAGCAAACAGGGTAAAATCATTCACTTCTTCGGGAGCAACAAACTGCATATCACCAATATCTATCCTGGTTTTATAGACATTGATCCTGGGCGTTCCAATGGTTGACAACAAGCCGGGTTGATCTTCTGGGAGCATTGCCACAAAATCGCGGGTATCATAAACCTTGAAATTAGCCTCTATTGAGGACTGGTATTTCTGAACAAAAGCTGCACTTATCACGCGCTGCCAAATCAAAGCCCGCTTGAATTCGACAAGGAGAGTCATTGTGCTCAATTGTACGCGAATAGGTACTTTGTCTTGGAACTGTTCCTGGAGATCGCGGAGGCCTAGCTTTGCCTCGTTGCTAAAAAGTGCAAAAACACTATTAGTTTTAGACCAAGTGGTTTCCAGCCATTTATCTTCCTTAAACGTCTGCCTAAAGATAGATGAATTACTCAAGTTGAGAATCTGACCATACTCTTTAACAAAGCCAAATTCGCCCTTATTCAGGTCAGTCGTGTAATAAACAAAATTAACAGACTGTGATCCCTCTAGTGAGTTTTCGCCACTGGGATTGGAATAGGCTTTCTTAACCCGTTTAAATTTTGCAGATGGATAGGCAAATACCTGCATAATTGTGTCACCAACGTCCACTTGTGATACAAAATGCGTACCCCAAGTTTTAAAGTGATCGAGGTAACTTGTTACTTGTTTTTGTCTTATAGCGTCTCCATAATCTTGCTCCATACTTTTGCCAGAATGCCGCAGTTTGATCATGGCATGGTTGAAATCTTCTGTAATGCCATAATTAGGGTCTAGATTCTTGGGTCTGTAGTGTATCAGAATATCCTGTTTGACTGAGGCATGAGTGATAGAGCCATCTTTCCGAGTCAGCTTGACTAGTGCGTAGCGGTAATCAGGATTGGATAGGTCAACACCAATAGTTTCTGAAAGTTGCTTTACTGCCTCCTTGTTGCTCACCCCACCCATTACCAATGCCCCAGCAGGAAGGGTAGGCACATGACATTCAGAAGAAGGGTTAACAACCTCATAAGGAATCAACTCAGTTAACAAGCTTTGCACACTTTCATGCAAAGTAATAACCGGATATTGCCACTGACCTCGATCTTGCACTGTTTCCGATTCCGATGTGCAATTGCAACATTGTTGAGAGGGTGAATATAAAATGTTCAACTTGCCACTTGCGGGGTTCCAATCAGAATTTAATCCTTTAATTAGGTTAGCTGATAGACCAACATGAATATTATTGAAAGGATTGCTCATTGTGTTCTACTATTTGGGATTTGACTGAGATAGTTTTTACTAATATCGACAGTAGTCATTAATTCCTTTTGCTCATAAGAATTTTTTCCGCTTGACAAAAATAACTCGCTTCGGATTTTTTCTTTTATACCTATTAGATGTTTTTCATTCCCAATTTGGGAATTTTTCCATTTACAGATAATTTTTCAGAAAGTTAGGGAAAATCTTGAGAATTGTTCGTCTTTTTTTAAGACCATCAACTAAATTTCATAATATCATCTACCTTTAGACAGTTGTCAAGATAAAAAAAAATAACATTTGAGCAATAATTATAGATTTTTGTCTATGAAAATCTGTGTTAAACAAAAATATCGATTAACATGCTCTATAACATCATTAACACCCTTGATGTCTAAGAGTTGGGAAAAGTTGAAAAGCGGCGAATCAACTGAAAGTAGCACTCTTTTAGCCCCTAAAAAATAACCGTCCCCGAAGAGGCGGTTTTATGATACTATTGAACTAACCAATCAGGTTTTTAGTGCGCCCTATCCAGGTGAGCAAATACCCAAGAATAGCACGATATCCACTTAATACCGCGTTTAGGAGCAAGATCCATGATGGATATAAACAGTTTTCAAGACAAATTCATTTAGTCAAAAAAAATTAAAAGTTTACCTTTAATTAAACATCTGTTAACTTTTGAGCTAAAGAGTGAGAAGCTAGAAAAATTGTGGTTATTGAAAGCCCTTGTACAGCATTTAAACTCAGTTTCCGCAAAGGCAAGTAACTGGTGGTGAATTAAGTTTCAATTTACTTCAGGTGCTTGGAATGCAGAGATGATCGTAGTATGCTAGTAAATATTTTCTGTTTATTGTTATGTTGAGTGAGAGACTACAAGAAAATCCTCTAAATGACGAGAATCACTGTCTTACAAGCCTCGGAAACTTTTTGACAGTGATTCTATTGGTGGATTTCCATTTGTTTCTCCTTTCAACGTCGAAGGAGGGAACTATGAACCAGAGCTAAAAAACTTAGAGTCGATGAGGAAGTCACCAACCTTCACCTCTCCTTCAGAACCGCACGTGAGAGTTTCCCGCTCATACGGCTCCTAGTCCGTGTCCTTTACGCCTTTCGAGCTTCAGCAGTTCTATCGAGTTGCCTCTTGGAACCTTAGTCTGTGTAACGCCTTTCGTTCCCTATATCCCACTCTTGGAAGTGTCTTAGGTTTCTTCACTGAGTATTAGGCTTATTAGGATTACTAGGTCGTGACTTACACGGAACTTATCCTACGTAAGCATATCTGTCGGGTTATGATTTTCCCTTATCTTTCGATTGACAGCATTGGCTTTTTAGGATATCGTACAGTTCACGCTCATACGGCTGGTTAACCTTGTCTCAGTGACATTAGGTTTTGGTAAAACTCTATGTCAGTAAAGACAGAAAACGTAAACGTTTTTCCGTTGATCATAATCCTTTCTGGCTACTTTTAGGCTCTAACATTACGCCGGGACTTTTAGACTCCACGACACATTAACGAGTTACTTTAATGCAGTCCAGTCTCATTGTTTGTAAACTGCTGAGTGTACCCGATATCGGTGACTCAGTTACTCCCGTATATACCAGGTAGACCATCACCGCTCTGAGGGATTCTACTGTGAATGTAGAATTTACCAGTTACTTTCTCTCGCAGCGCCATAACGACGTGATTGAGTTAATTACTGTACGTTAACCTTGAGTAGCTTCGCTAGGAAGGATAAGCTAGTAACTTCGTTTTACTCCCATTTAACCCATGCACCGCAAGATAAGGTTAACCAATAGCCTTAAAATGTGGGTTACGCATTCACTCCTGTGGTTCGGAGGAGAGGAATTAAACCTCTAAGATTATGACCTTGTTCTGTATACGAATGATACAGCCCCATAATCCCCTTTCTTTATAGAGAAAGTTTCTATGGAACGGCTCGCACTAACTCATGGCTCGATTATACAAGACTATTTCTTCAAAGAGCAATAGTTAGAGGGGAGTTTTTTGCCAAAATTTTTGACTCATCTGTTAAGAATTAGCCAAAACCGTTCCTCAAAAACAACTAAGAGCGATAGAACGAGTTAGATAATCAGAGCTAGGTGAAGAGACACTAAAAACAGACCGTTTGTCAATCAATAACGGTGATAGGTTCCATATTCCCAATGATTAATTAGAAAACTGGAGGCTTCTCGATCCAGTAGTTACGAAAAAACCTGTCTGATGAGGCTTTAATTAAATCCCTAACCAGACCCAGAAACTCGCTCCAGAGTTTATAACGTAGTATTTAGATCATAGGACAGGTGTAGAAGTAGCGGCAGAAAAGATCGGGAATCTCCTCCAAACACACCAAAGAGGAGAAAAAAAAACCATGCAAGTAACAGAAACAGATCGACTAACAGATGTAGAGAAATGGCCAGAAGTCACGGAACAAGAACCCTGCCCCTTATGCTCTAAAGAAGATTGGTGTACAAGAGCGCCCTCTAAAGAAGCTGTGCTGTGTCACCGCGTTAAACCCCCCTTCGCCCCTCCCGAATGGAAGCATATCAAGAATGCAAAAGATGGAGATCCCATTTATGCTTTACAGGGCACTCAAAAGGGAAGAAATTCCAACAAACAGCTTAAAAAAGCCTCTAAACCCGTTCCTTTTCCCATCCCTGATGGTGAGATAGAATTAGCCTTATTGCCTGAAGCTGTAACCAGTCCAGAAAAAGAAAAGGTTACAAAGTCATGGGGCTATGACATTATCATCGAATACCCCTATTCCCCAACGCAGTACGTGAAACGGAATGAGCATTATGACTCAGAGGGGAACCGTATTAAAATAAAGAAGAAGACTAAGATAACCCTGCCCTATCATCAAAACTCAGACGGTGAGTGGATTAATGCCAAAGGACAAGTTGGATGGCCAGCTTATAGGATAGAAGAAGCGATCGCATTTGGCTCAAACAAATGGGTTTTGGGGGTGGAGGGAGAAAGCTGTGTAGAGATTGCCCGAAGCCTAATGCTAGTTGCTAACACCATGCAGGGTGGTTCCTGGAGCGAAGTTGACTTAGGAATATTGCTAACCCAATTAAAAAACAATAATGTAACCGGTTTAGTGTATTGGCCAGACAATGACTCGGACGGACAGCGCAAAGCTGAGAAACTTTTAGTCGCATCGGGACGGGTAAAGTTTCCTGTACTTATCTTAAACCCCCTTGAAATATGGGCAGAAATCCCTCAGACTGGAGATATTGTCGATTGGGTCAAATGGGGATTAGCTCAAGGGATGAGTGGAGACGAATTTATTAAGCGATTAGAACTCGCCATACATAAAGCGGTAGAAACCCGTCACAATCAGCCCTCAGAAGAAGAGGATAATTCCAATGAGCAACCCTCAACAGGACTGCCCAAGCAAAGTCGACTGGTAGCTCAAATCCAGGAGCTATACAACGACAAATTTAAGTACAACGATCAAGCTAATACGTGGCTAGAGTATCAGGAAAACTCTCTGTTGCATGATGGTTCTTGGGTTCCCGTCTCGAATTTACGTATTCAGACTCAAATTTACAACATCTTGCAAGCCCGTGGTTATGAATTCAACTCATCCTATCTCAATGGCGTAGAGGATCTTCTCAAAAAAGCACTTTACATTAAAGAATGGCCTTCAACCAAGGATTTAGTGGGTTTCTCCGACTGTGTTTATGAGCTATCTACTGGCAAAACTAGAGAACATTCACCCCATAACTATTTAACCTGGGTTCTGCCTCGTCCGTTTAACCCCTTATCAAGATCATGGACCACAATTGACGAGTGGTTAACTGAAGCCACCCAAAACAACCAGACCCATAAACAAATTTTGATTTGTTACGCGGCGGCTGTTTTGAGACAACGGGCAGATCTCCAGAAGTTCCTACATTTAATTGGGACTGGCGGTTCGGGTAAGAGTAGCTTTATGAATCTGTTAGTGGCCCTGGTGGGACAACAAAACACGATTTCACTGGATTTTCCTAGCTTAAATGAAAAAGATGCCATAGCAGAGGCATTTGGGAAGGCGTTGGCTATTTTCCCAGATCAAGACAGTGCTGGTAAGAATCTGTCCAACTTTAAAAAGATGACAGGACAGGACTTATTAAGAGGACGGCGGCTGTATAAAGACGGGTTCAGTTTCAAATTTGGGGGAATGTGTGTTCTTTCGAGTAATCATCCCATTTTTCATGCAGGTTCAGGACGGTGGTTGACGAGACGGGTTCTCATGGTTCCGTTTAATCTAGCCGTAGCCGATGGCAATGTGCGTAACCTAGAGAAAGAGTTTGAGCCAGAATTATCAGCCTTTACCAGTTACTTACTGTCTATCCCCACCGAAGAAATAGAAGCAACCTTAAAGGGTTTAAATAAGAAGCAAGTTATTTCTTCAACTCTGTGGGAATCTCAAAAGAGATCGGATGGGCTTGCCAGTTGGGTCAATGACGAGATCATCTTTGATTGTACAGCCAAAACCCAAATCGGCAGCAATGCTCGTGAATGGAATGATGAAGATTATAATCCCCTTAAATCAACCCTATTTGGCTCTTACTGTCACCATATCAGACGCAGTGGCCGACAACCGTTAACCAAAGACAATTTCTCAGCTAATTTAATCGAACTGCTCAAGGGGACGCTCAAAAAGGATGTCGACAAGCGCAAAACCAATCAGGGGCGGTTTTTAATGGGAGTGCGCTTGAGAACTGCCCAGGATTACGAGATTCCTTGCTTGGATGAATTGTTGGAAAAAATGGAAAGTGACGACGGCGGTGACGACCCTGATGACGGGGGTGGTGACGACCCCAAACCCTTACCAGTAGAGGAAAGTGACGGCAGTGACGACTCTTCTATACTCTTTGAGGAAAAAGAAAATTGTAACAATGATCCTCCCCTTCAGGACTCCGACAAAATTGTTGAAGAAATTTCTTCGACTAATGCTTCATCAACAGATGTGGTTAATGACGATCATTTATCCCAAGAGGTCGTCATTCCTGACCTAACCCCAACAGAGCAAGGGGTTGAGGTCGTAACGGGAGCCGTCACCCCCCTCGTCACAGGGGCCGTCACTCTTGATGAACTCAAGAGTGAGATTGAATACCATCGAAAAAGATTATGTTGGAGCAAAGATCATTTCCAGCAAATCGTAGAGAGTAAATACCAGAAGTCGAGCGACGAGTGTTTCAATTGCCATAGCATTCTCAATGATTGTTTGACTTTTTTGTCCGCGATCAAGTTTAAACCTGGAGATAGAGTTATTGATGATGGAGGTTGGAAGGGGACAATTAAGAGCATTCATCCCAATGGCAAAAAAGCCCAAGTTTATTTAGATCTGATGGAGAGTGTGCATCCGGTTGATTTAGATAATTTGAAGCCAATGGAAGCCTAAAAACCTTCAAAAATCCAAATTAACAAAATCAGTAACTTGTTCCCCTTGGTGGAAGGAACGGTTATGCTGAGTCCCCAAACCGAGTGAGAAATGATGTTCATCAAGAAGCGGTTTTAAGTTCTTCATGGTTTCATTAATAGTAACCTGAGCGCCCCCGGCCAAAGCCTTAAGAACAGGGGCGCTGATGTACCATCTTTGTTCATAGCTGGCTGGTGGCCTGTTGAAAATGGCACTCGATAAAGGATGAAACTGGACGTTAATTTTCTGTAAAAAGCGAGAGATAATAAAAAGTAGTAATTAACTTGAAAAAAGAATTTTACGTTTGGAGAGCATTGATTGACCAAAGGTATTATTAATCCATTGGAATAAATCTGAGCAATGAACAGTAGTTAAAGCATCTTTGATAAATTGATTATTAAAATCAATAGTGCTTAAAGGAATAGTTAAAAGTAGAGAACGAAGTTCGGATAAAGGACAACGTTGTGAAAAATATTTATAACGACCAAAAAGGGATTTGTACATTAAATAATTATTGTCATTTTTTAAAGAATTAATGTCAAAAATGGGAAGAAAAAATTTGTTATAAGCCTTACTCCATCGACTTTTGAGCTATTATCTAATTGGGATGCCCCCTCAATTTAGTTGAAGAAACAATATTTTTTTCTGATTTAAAGAATTAATGTCAAAAAAAATATTAGTACAGGCATTCACCCCAAGGAACACTAACCTTGAATTTTAGGGTAGCGTTTAAGTCCCGAACCAAGTGTACCTTTCAATTTCTTCTATGAAACCACTTTCTTTATCGAATTTAACAGCAGAATCGCTACTTTCAATCAATTAGAGAGCAAAAACCCTTATGAAACAAGAACTTCGTTCTTGGCTTCTTACTATTCCTTTAAGCTTTCAATCATTTAGAGAGCAAAAACCCTCATGAAACTCTACGAGCACTCTCACCCTTATTTAACAGAGCTTTTAAGAAATGTTTTGATAGCTTCGTTCAAAAACTTTATTTCAGCCTCTTTGTCAGGTTTGGGTGAGCGAAAAACTACTCCTAAAAGTTAAATAAAGTAATGGTTCTAGCAATTTGTTGGCTTTGTGTGGAATTTTACCCCCACTTGGAGCCGTCAAATGTGAGTTTCATTGATAGATTCCCTTGGGAAGGGTGATTTGAGTACCGTTTATTACGACAACTAGCTATCATATTGATAACCTTAGCGTCACACTCGCCATGATAGAATGTCAATGAATGGCATTTTTTCATGGTTGGCGTTAGGCTCCGGGACTCTTTAAAAGTGAGAGTAGGTCCACCCAGAAATCCAGACCCCCTTTGCTTGGGTGCGGCCTTACCGATGTATAATAAAAACACGAGGTTTTAGTTATAATCGGGTTGTTTCAGTCAGCAGTGGAACGCTATCTGACTCAGATCGACGGGGCAAACAGTACCATAGGGTACAGAAAGTAAGACTTTATTTAAGTCAAACAAACCCTCACTCCCAACATTCGTGAGCTAAAAGCATGAATGCTGGCGCTCTATAATTATACCAGATTGTTAGGGGTTTGTACATTGAATGGTGTTTGGGTTTGTTGCTGTTTTTCCCAATAGGTAAGGGCAATTTGTCTGGCTTTTTGTTGGGAACTGCCTTTGATAGTTTGTTTTAGGATAGCGATTTTAAGTCCAGCTTTTTTAGCAGCATAATTAATACATTGACCAAGTTGGTTATAATTCCATTGATTGACCGTGACGCGGAAGTCCTTGGCATATCGTTGTTGTTGAGTTTTATTGCCGGGATATTTTAGCTCGGCTCTGGCTCTAACTTCTGATTCAATCGCTTCTCGGATATTGGTGAGGTCGGGAAGGACAATAACACTGGCTTGGTAGCTGTGGGCAACTTCGACAATAGCTTGAGCAAAAAGTCGGTTGAAATAAAGTCCAGCATTAGCTTCTCCAAATTGAGTATCAGCAAATTTTTTCTGGGCTTTATGGCGTTCGTGTTTGTTTGAGTGCTTTTTGTGTAGGTAGTCTTGAAAAAGTTCGTAATCGGTGATTTCTCGCTTTTTTCGGGGACTGAATCGGATTTTATCTTCGGTTTTGGCTTTGGCGACTAGAATTTGACGGCGACGTTTAAGGAGTTGTTTTGGAGAACGAAAACCAAGGGTAGCTTGGGTTTGAAGATCAACAATGGCGATGGTAATGGGGGTTTTGAGTCCAATCGCTACGCCAACAATAATGTGGGGATTACCTTGGTAAGAGTGCGATTGAAAAGGGTTTAAGTAGGCAATATCGAAGGTTTTAAGCCTTTGTAAAGAGCTTTCTAGACGCAAAATGTTCTTTTTCTGATTATTAGTTAAGGGGTTTTGTTCTTCTTTGGCAAAACATTTATTTAATTGTTTTTGAGTTTCTTGGATAAGTTCTTGCTGAATATTCGCCATACCAGTTTTTGACCAGAGTTGATTATTAATGGCGCAGTGAAGGTACAAATGATGAGTATTCCAGGGTTGCCCTTTTCCTTCTATGGGTTTCCAGATAAGTTGGGCAGAACGTAACAGCATTAAACCACCGGGTACGGGTACAGGTAGATCTTTTCGTTTGAAGCATTGATAATCGGATAAGATGCGTTGGAAATAAGGCAATTGTCGCTCATCGCAGGCTATTTCTAGAGTAATTCCCTTTTTTTTGAGTCCGTTGAAGCTGACACGGATACGTCCTTGGTGGTTGATTGACCACTCCAGGTCGGTGTTGGTGTTGTAAAAGACGGGATAGGGTAAATGGGGAAATTTTTGCAGAAGTTGTCTTTGGATTTGTTGAAGGTCTTTAACTTCGGTAATGCCTGTTAGAGACTGGTTTAGGGCATCTAACCATAAACTATCATCGTTGAGTCTGGGATGAGGGGCGCAAGAGTGGATTTGTGCTTCAAGGCGTTGAATTTGGATTTCTTTTTGGGTGCGACGTAGTAGGTAGGCTTCTTTGTCTTCGGGTTCGCCCTCGAATTTGATTGCCGTTTTTGATGAGGTAGGCAATAACACAGCGTTTGGGAATGGATTGGGTTTTGTCGTGTAATTCGTAGAGTTTATTAGTTATTTTCCCGAAAATACTTTGTTCGTCTTCAGGTTTGATTCCTTCTTGTTGCCAAAGTTCTTCTAGTTCCAGTTGTACTTGTTGGAGTAAATTTTGGGCGTGTGATGTGAGAGTGTATAAATCATAACCGCTTTCAAGTAGGAGTTGTTCATCGCTTTTAAGCATGGATAAAAAGCGTTTTTTGCCTTGAAGGGAAAGAAGTTTACTTTTTTTGTGAGCAAACCAAGATTTATAAATATTTTTGACGAGAGTAACTGCGGATTGTCGAAAGCGTCCGGGCAATTCTTGGCAGAGATATTTGGTTTGATGAGTTGTAATAAATTCTTTAATTAATGTATCAGGGAGTCTGAATTTGTCAAGCCAAGTTGGGAAATCAGGATGATTGGCGATATAGTCGAGTAAGAGTTGAATTAATTGGCTGTAGGGTTGCGCCATAAGCTGCCAGAGATAAGAAAGTTTCTCTTCGGAGGCGAGAAGGCGAGCGCGAATTACGGACAAGGAAGACATCGAACTCGAATGCACTAAGAAATATTATTCTATAATAATTGATTAGGACAGTTATTGAAAATTATTTTATAGATCCTCTTTTTTTTATTATTTCTAAAAAACTTTTAAAGCTTCTAATTATTGCTTCCCCATCCGTTTAAACCCCATTCCACATCGCTGACACCTCCCTTCCACCCACTGAGACGGAATCGCAAAAGATTGACGACAAGAAGGACACTTCGTCAATAATTTAACCCCATGCACCTCACAATTTAACCGTGATTGATATTGCCATTCCATTCGATGATACGGTTTTTCTCCATAACATAGCGCACACAAGCGAATGGGCAATAACTTAATAGATTCCTGGGGTAACATCGCCTTTAGTTGCGCCACCGATAATCCAATTAATCCTCCAATAGCTTCTAACTCCTTGTGCGTTGGATAGGGAATAAAACGAAATTTCTCCCACCGTCCTAAAACTGGGCCAATTCCTGCCGCTTTACTCAACTGAGACGGTGAACTCACTGACTCATGCCGACAATAACGTCCGAAATAATGGCTGATACTTTCCCCTTCTAATGGTTCTAGATACCAAGGGGGTTGAAAACCGGCTTCAAATTCCACCATATTTCCTTACCCTAACTTTTGCGTTGGCGGTTTTCGATGGCTGAGGTAAGCCATAATATTAGACGGCGTTAATTCAAAATAGGGGTCATCGGTACTAAACATCGCAATTTGTCGCAAAAGATCGTATAAGCTCTCAATTAATCCCCCAGATTTTTCTTTTAAAGTTTCAACAACTTCTGGAGACTGGGTTAAATTTAAACGATTTTTTGGCGTTAAAAACTTTTTTTCCCAATCTTCAACTACTGTTACCACATCTTCTGAGGTTAAAGAAGGAAACTCATACCATTCTAAAAAAGAATTACTCACTCGCACATAAGCCGAATGATTTCGTCCTAAAATATCTTCCAAATAATGAGTTCCTGCTAAAACTACTGATATTCTCAAATGCTCATATAAATCAATCAACTCATTAAACGCCTCTAACTTCAAATAATCTGCCTTACCAACAATCAAAATCTTAACCCCATAACGTTTTAAATTATCCCAAGTTCTTGAACGTAAATTGTTTAACTTGCCCAAAGTCGGCAAGGGGTGCCCAAATTCTGACAAGATTGCCTGATATAAATCCGTTGCTTTTCCCTTCTGCAACATCTCTAAATAAAACACCGTTGCCGGAATTTCAAACAATGAGCCTCGCCGTTTTACATGAGCCAGGCGATAATACTCACAAGATTTCGGTAAACCCGACCCTTTCGTTGCCACTATGTAGCCACATAACTTTAAATCTCGCTGGTCATTTAACCAAGTAAATAACTCATCATCTCTATCTAAATAACAATAAGTATCCGCTTTCCCAATAGGTTCAATTTCTGTCTGTTGAGCCGGAGTTCGGCGTTGTAACTCTTCGCACGAGTGGACTAAATCATTAACTTTCGGTGACTTTGAAGGAACGGATTTCTTTTGAGCTAAATTATTTTTAGTCATAACCATTTACCAGTTATTTTTTTTATATTCGTTCCAATCTTGAACATGGACAGCAATTCCTGAGCGTCGTCGTTTCACTCTGGGATGGCTTTCGGGCAGAGAGGACTGATGGATTTTACTCAGTCTGCGCTTTTGTCCCATTGTATTCGCTTCTGTTGCCTCTTCTATCACTGTTTTGTCATCAGGTTCAAGGGCATTTTGGGGAAAGATTTCAACAATTTTAGATTCATTAGTAGTTTCATCTCGTTTTTGTTGAGCTTTTTTGCGTTTTTGTCGCTTTTTAACTCGCTTTTGTTCAATAAAGTTAAGGTGGTTGTATCGCTCGTTGAGAATAGAAATATTATCCGCGTTTTTCCACTGTCTTTTCAGTTTTTGAACAATCCATCTCAACTCATCAAACGTCATTTGTTCATGCTCAAAATGTCTAGCTTTTATCACTCCAATAAACTCACTCGGCTCTTCCTGATTAGAAGAAGTATAAGCAAGTAGTGTCACAATATTTCTCGGGTCATATCTTAAAGATATTTCTTCTCCAATAAAGTCTCTTAAACAATCCCCTATATAAATTAGATTTTCAAACTGAATCGTTCCCAATTTTTGAACTCGGCGATGGGCTTGTTTTAATAGGCAGATATCTAATGTTCTTTCATCAATAATAGTTGCACCACTTATTAACCCGCTCTGCCATCGTTTTGAACGAGTGAGAACCTCAAATTGAGGCTCAATTTTCATTTTGGGGTATTGATGTTGATTATAATGATCTACGAAATATTGGACTAATTCTTTCTCTAACTCTTCAAAGGTCATACAAGCGTGGTTTTCTGCATTTTTTGGACGTTCATCTACCTTTGAACCTGTATATCCTGGTAAATTTTTTAAGACTTCATTATTTGTCTGATTGAAAATCGTTTCTACTAATCCACCGGCTGAGGGAAAAGCTCTAAGTTTCCACTTAAAGTCTAATTGGGTGGACACGAGTTTCATGTGGTCACTCTTGAATTCTCTGGCTCTATCGGTTACGAGATATTCAGGTATGCCATGTTCAACCCATTCATTGATTAATCCATACTTTTCTTGTACCGGCTTAGGTAAAATGGCGTTACGCAAAGCTAATGCTACTCGATGAGAATCGGCTGCTACAAAGCCTAAATAATAACCCATAATACACCCCGAATAACTATCCATGATGACTGTTAAATAGGGACGGATGGGTTCTCCTTTTCTATCTCGGATAATTTCGGGTTTGAGTAATGAATCTTTATTTTTAAGATTTTCAACAATAAATACATCCAGTTGAGTATGGTCAGCTTGCCAAATTTGATTGCTATGGGTAATATGTAGGTTTTCGTCAATCGTTTGCACTATTTGATGGTCAATATCTGCGCCTGGATGACGTGCTTTAAACTTTTTCTTTCTTTGGAGTTCATCATTAATTACTTTATAGACAGTGACATGAGAAGGATATTTGAGCGCGATTAAATCTTCTAAGACTTCAGGATAAGGTTTTAAATATTTGGCAATACCATCTTTTCTCTGTACATCCATTCTGAGTTTTTCTCCTTGCGACGCTAAAGACGTTATAGCTACATAGAGTTGACTGATATTGCTTTTTGAACCGGATTTTTGTCCCCATTTGTAAAGTTTGATGATGAAATCACGCCACTGCTTAGATATGCGATATTGTCCTTTATCTTGACGACCAACCGCTAAGGTCGCCACTCCTTCATGAGCTATTTTTGCCAACATCCGTCTAATGGTGCGAGCGCTCTTCCCAAGAGAAATAGCCGCTTGCTTGATGGCTTCTGCACGTTCCTTTTTATTGGATGCTTGCCCAATAGCATTCAGAGCATCAAGTTTTTGTTCAACTTTGGGAGGAAGTTCGGTATTAATGAGCTTTAAGGACTTTTGAGGGATTTTGGGATTTTCTAATGCCTTTAAGTCTTCTTCATCAGCGTCTAGTTCGATTTCATTAAAGTTTATGCCTGATAGCGTCATGATAGTTTAAGACAAAGGTTGGTGTGAAAAAACAATAAATGACACCATTTACTTTAAAAAGTTTAGCAGAGTTTTTCAATAAATGACATCATTTACTTTAAAATAGGGGTTGAGGTTATTTTTCGACTTTAAGTGGCTGAAAGCCTGATGCAGAGAGAGCTTAAGACTATAATGAGGAGGGTTAAAACTGTGACATTAATTCTTTAAAAAATGACAATAATTATTTAAAGTACACTTGCTCTTCTAAATAAGAAAAAATGCGTTGTTGAAAAGGTTGGAGAAAATCAGGAATTTTCCGGTGAGATAAGCGATCCGAAAAAGAAGAAATTGAGCCAGGGTTTAAACCGAAAAATTTAAGTTGTTTTTCTAAAGTTCGAGTCAGGAAAAGGAGATGTTTCCAAATTTTAATCGGTTCAAGATAAGTTTTTAACCAACCCAATTTATCTTCTAATCTAGCTTGAAGTTTATAAAGGGGTAAATTGGGAAGAAGTTGAGAGAAAAGCGTTAAATCACTCTTAAGTATATGACTAGCCCAATTAACTAAACGTTCAAGGTTAAAATAACGACATTGTGTTCTTTGAGGTGGAGGGGCGGCAAAAGCCAATTCGGTTTGTTGAAGTTGGAGTTTACATTGATGGCAGTCGGCTAGAAAATTTTGAAAATCTTCATCAAAAATTAACTGTTTTTTTAACAAGTTAGCCATCGCATGAGTAACATCATAGGTGTAAATGACTCCAGGATGGTAGGCTCGAAAAAGTTGAATGCCTTTATAGAGATTACTGGCTCTATCGCTAATAATTTGAAGAGGGGTGCCCACCTGTTGGCTCACGGATTGTAAAACGCCATAAATCCAATCACCGGTGGCTTCGTCAGTGACTTCAAGGGCAAGGATTTGTCCATCGGTTGGAAGGGAAGAGTTTGGGTGACGTAATCTATATCTCTGCCAATAGCGATTAGGAATACCATAAATAACCAAAGCTTTAGATTTGCCTAATTCGAGCGTTAAGTCGGCAATAAATAACCAATCTGAGCGTTTTTCTTTGGGGCGTTGTAATTCATATAAACCGATCCTTTCAATCCAAGTTTTAATACTACTGTAATGGGGAGTACCGAAGGAAGAATGTGATGAGACTAGCTCCATTGTTTTAGCTACACCCCGGTAGCTATTACCTACCTTAATGATCTGTCGGACGACAACGGAAACAGTAGTTAAAGAATAATGATGACCGGGAATTGTCTCATCATCGATAGCTTTTGATGAATGAGAGGCTGACTCTGAAGCGTTTTGAGGGTCTATTGAGCTTAGTTTCTTTTCGAGTTCCTTAACCCTGGCTTCAGCTTGTTTGGCGCGAAGTTTCCAATTGTCGCGGCTTTTTTTTAAAGAACGAGTGAGTTGAAGGTAAGAGCGAAGAGTACGTTGTTTAAGGGCGGCGTTTTCTTTCCAATTATCTCGGCTTTTTTGATAATGGCGAACTTGTCGGGTAAGAGGCATTTTGGATTCATTTGATTTCATTGTCAAGGGGGAGAAGTAACCTAAAAACTGTGTCTAATTTTAGACAGGGAGCGGGCACAAAGTCAACATATTGGTGCAAAAATTGCCTTGAGCGGAGGTACAGGTATAACTAATAAAAATTAATCTCTACTCGGAGTGCCCATAATCATTAACTAGGATGTTGAAAATCCGAGGTGATCACTCAAAAGTTTATACACAACTTTTATGTTCTGAGGCATTTTATAGATTAATGAGAAAAAACAGTTTTACGTAAGAAGAGCATAGATTGCCTAAAAGTATTATTAACCCATTGGCATTTTCTGCTAAATTAATTCCTCTAAGGGAGAAATAGCCTTAACTCCCTGATGATTCTGTCCTATTAAAGCTAAATACTGTTCTTCAACCGGAGTTAGGACGACTACTCTATCTAAAAGGTTAAGAATTTCTATTTCAAAGGGGTCTAAGGGCAAGTGTCTTAATTGAGTGAGCCGCTCAACGATTTCTTTGATGGAAGGCTCTTGTTCAAAAGAGAGTGGTTGAACTTGGTTATGTTTGAGATTATATTTATTGATCACCATTTGCTCTACATCGCGCACCCAGACTTCTACAGTTTTTGAATTGACACAGGCAATGCGTCCAAGGCACTGATCAATCATGGGGTTGGTCGAATCATGGATTTTTACCAGACCGGAGGGATTAAGTTTTAAGTGGTAGGCATGGGAGCTATCCTGAGCGGGTGCTGTCGAGGAGCGGATTTGCTCGGCCACACGGGTTACGATGCGATTACTGGGAACTTTTCCTTTAGCAAGATGGACTGCTTTAGCCCAGGCTTCGCGTTGTTGAGAGGGATTGAGAGATGTAAGTGGCCTAACTTGCCGTTCGCTAGTGGGAAGAATTTGTCGGGGCGTTATGTTCTTAGCGACAGGCGTTTCGCCTGAAATGATTGTTTCAGTTTGTGCGCCATTGGCGCACAAATTATCGGAGATATTTTCAGTTTGTGCCCCCGACTCGCACTGGGCTTCGATGGCTAAAAGATTATCCATAACAACAGCCGCATCAATTAACTGGTAAGAGTGCCGTCGCGCAAACCCGAACCTTTCACGACAATAGTCCTCAAAGGTAGCATAGAGAAAGCGGTAAAGCCGTTTATCCCGAATGGCTTTTAGGGCTTGACCAGCTTGGTAAAACGAGCGCTCAATACAGCCCTCAAGCTGTAACAATTCTTGTTCTTCCTCGCTCGTTAAATAATCATCGGTAACGACAGGTATAGAATTAGATGCGAATAATAAGTCGGACATGGGTGGAACGTTTGAGAATAAAGCAGGAATTAGAGCATAAAGAAAAATTATTCGACAGCTATCGAAGGTTAGGGGATAAATTAGCTATAATAGCAACACCCGAATCGGGGTTTTTCGTTTAGAGAAGCGGCCCCCTTTCTCCTCGTAATAGTCGGGGAAGGGGAAAGAGCATAGCGTGGAAACCAGCAGTTAGTTGGGGTTTTTCAGGAGCCTATTCGACATTACAAGATTTGCTAATTATTCTTTTTCTATTATACATTTGGAGTAGAGAAATTCGTCAAAGACTAAATAAAAATGACTTATACAGGTCGAGGATCTCATCCCAATTCTCTTGCTAACCTAAAACACGAGGGTCGCCCTCTAGCCCAAGATGAGCCAAAAAAGAATAGAACTATTACGGTTACCGATCTAGGATGGAACGGTGCTAGGGCACTGGCACTATCTTTGGGATTATCATCATTTTCAGAATTAGTAGAAAAATTGGGACGAAAAGAAATTTTGCTGGTGATCCCTTCTGTGGAAAGCGCTACCTCATTAGATGAGAGCTAAAAAATCAGGGGCAACATTTAAAATGACTCCGATCACCTCATCATTAAATGGTTGTAAATTCGGTTTCTACTGAAATTCAAATGAGAGTCTAGGGGGCGAAACTTTCTCCCACCCTTGCTTGAACAATAGATGTAGCTAATGTCATCCCGTCTCGTTTCTGGCTATCATTGTCCATTGTGCGGAATGTTTCTGGATAATATCCTCTATAAGGTGAATATAGGTCAACTTTCCTTTTTTTTCTCCTGATAATTGATGATAATTGACTATACGGAAAATATCAGTAAAATAAGGAGTTAGCCCGCTTAGGTTATTAGGGCGTGTCTGCGAACTTTTATACTGAGTAAAATTACTTATGACCAACCTGTTATATGACAGCGATCGCTAACCCTAGCAACCTAGAAATTAGAAGAGGAGACTTAACCGATGAGCAATGGGAAAAACTAAAACCCCTGCTACCATCTCAAAAAGCAAAGACAGGAAAACCGGGGCATGACCACAGGCAAATAATTAATGGAATATTATGGATTTTAAGAACTGGTGCGCCTTGGAGGGATTTACCCGACTGTTATGGAGTTCATAGCACTGTCTCAAGCCGCTTCTACAGATGGCAAAAAGCAGGAATTTGGGACGAAGTTTGGCAAAAACTTCAAACAATTGCCGACTTTGAAGGAAAAATAGATTGGGAGGTTCACATGGCCGATAGTACAGTGGTTCGAGCGCACCAGCACGCAGCCGGTGCAAAAGGGGGCAACAAAATCAAGCTTTAGGGCGAAGTAAGGGTGGTTTTTCTACTAAAATACACATACGGGCTGAAGGGTTGGGAAAACCAATGGCTTTCAGTCTAACCTCTGGAGAACGACACGATACTATTGGTTTTGATGATTTGCTCAAAGGGGGAAAAGTTAAAAAAATTGCGCGAGGACGGCCTAAACATCGGTTTAAATACTTTCTTGGCGATAAAGGTTACAGTAGCCAAGCTATCCGGCAAAAGCTGCGTAAAAAAAGGATAACCCCTATTATTCCCCGCAAAAGTAATGAAAAAAGACGTGAACGGTTTAATAAAGGGTTGTACCGTGAACGGAATCGAGTTGAAAGGTTAATTAACCGACTTAAACAGTTTCGTCGCATAGCTACAAGATATGAAAAATATGCACACAACTATTTGGCCATGTTGGCGATCGCTTCTATACTTCTCTGGCTATAAAGTGAGTTTGCAGACACGCCCTAGTTTAATGTATTTACCCCCTTATTCTCCTGAGTTTTCTCCAATTGAAAACTTTTGGTCAAAAGTCAAAGCTATTTTAAGAAAAATTAAAGCCAGAAACTATAAAGATTTAATAGATGCCATTACTTTTGCCATGTTACAAGTGACTCAAAAAGATATTCGCAACTGGTTTGCTCATTGCTGTTACTGTACCTCATGAGTATGGGAAATGCTATAAATCGTTATTGGTTGTTGAAGGGTTTTGAGAAGACTTCTGGTCTGAATTATTCAGATCTCCCTCCGAATGTATTAACTGGCTAAAATTTTTAGTAAATAATCATTATCCCATCCGGATCTTTTCCTCTTATTTTTTTTTATTGTTTTGACTGAGCCACACCGGGAATCAATACACAAAAACACTGTTTAGTCAATAAAATTTAGATGCGTTTGCCCTGAATTTAATGGCTGTTAGGGGACAATTAAAAGCATTAAATTTGCCAAATTTGACTGATCTGATTTGCTAAGACCAAATTCGTCCTCTGCGGAAGGGTTTTTGTTCTTTTTCTGCATTTTTTTGAGTTTTGAGCATTTCCTGCCACCAAAAAACGTAATCTTCTAATCCGGTTGCTAACAGATGAGTCTTAACTTCTTGAGAAATTTTTTCCGTTGGTTTTGAAGGATTTTGTTCTGGGTTTTGTTGAGATTGTGTTTTTTTAGCCATGATTAAAAAGTCTCCTGGTTTGAGTGAGATTTGCCTTTTATCTATTACTTATTACCGAGAAAGTTGGGTTAAAACCCTCCTATTACAAGAGAAAAAAAACAAAAATTTATTCCTTTTTCAATCAAGAGTGATTCATCAAGAGGTAAAACTTTTGAATGCGTGAATTTAATAACCTTCCCAACCGCCGCATCCAAAAGGAGGAGGAGATTGAGAACAAGCGCTATAATTAAAAGCCGCAGGATCGTTATAGTTAGCGCCGTGTAATAAATCCATACGAATGCCAACTAAATCCTGTACTCTACCATGAATAACATCTACAGAACGGTGAGGATAAATAATATCTGGTCTTTTCACAGGAGGGGCAAGTTTTGGTAATCTCATAGTTTTCTCCTTTTATAATAAGGGAATAGGGAACAGGGAATAGGAAGTAAATTAGGGTCGTCCTTATTAGATAATTGTTATGATCAGATAGGTGTTCTTAATTAGGTGCAGACCAAGAACGCACTTCCCCTAAAGTTACAGGCATTATATCCTTGACATCTATTGTAAAACGAATGATTTTTCTAGCTCGTTCTTTATTTTCTGGGTCGAAAAACTTTAATTTTACATCCCAACAATTACTATCATAGCGACAATAAGCGCTTTTATAAACTTCGATTGTATCAAGTTCATAACCCGTCACCACAGCTTCAGCAAAAGTCGAAGCTGCTTGAAAAGCATTGGTTGCTGCAAAATTAAGCGCCCTATCTCTATCAGTTTGTCCCCAGTTTCTTAAATCATAGTAGATCCGATTGAGAAAACTACTCAAAGTTCGTCGCACTCTTTGCTCATCAACCTCTACAGTTTCTAAGGCGGACCTAACCAGACGATTGACATTCCAACCATACATACCCCGAATGTTCTCCGGCTCGATAACTGGGACAATTTGCCCAGAAAAGAGCTTGACAGTCCTTGAGGTAAGTCTAGCAGGAATACTCACCCGTTCGATGTAGTTTTCGCTGTCTTCTGGTTCTACTTCTCCAGTTAACATTAATTGTAAGGTTTCATAGACATCACTGGCAAAAGCCTCAATCGGTTCAATAGCATAAATCGGCGTTAATTCCAGATTTAGCGTCCAAATTAAAGATTTAGCTTCCGAAGGGTTATCAAAGAGGTAATCTACCATCTGACGCGCATCGTAGGGATTAGCAGGAACAACTGTCCCATCTATTTCTAGTCCCGGCATCAGTTGCTTAAAGGAATCTCGCCACGCTTCTGTACCAAAATCATAGCCTAATGTACCCAGTGCATAAACTAAGCGGCTGGTTTTGCTTTGGGCAGGAATTTCTAAACCTTGACTAGGAGTAACATAAGAAAAGGTTTTCGGTTTTTTGGCTCTAATTTCCCCAGCAATTAAAGGCAGATTTTGAAAACCCCCGTTTCTGGCTATAAAGTCAAGAAATTTATCAAAGTTAACCGTTTCGCTGATATCTTTCCAGTTAACATCCTCAAATCCTACTAGGCGCACCTCTTCGGCGGCTTGACTCAAAGGAGGAGTATGATAGAGATGGCGGGGTTGGAATTGGGATAAATCCTGCTGTTCTTGATGAGATAAAAGCCCCTCTTTGCAGAAAAGGTCTTTAATATACAGAGATCCTCCCGGTCGCAAAGCGCGATAAGCTTCTCTTAGCGCCTTTGGTCGGGTTTTTGAGTAACCAAGACTTTCCAGCATCAACACTACATCAAATACCCCATACTGGAAAGGGATAGAGTGTAAATCCGCCTCTGTAACTCGGATGCGATCGCTAAGTCCGGCTTGGGCAACTTGAATTCTTGCTTGCTTAACCTGTTCTGAGGATAAGTTAATAGCTTCAATTAAGGTACTAGGTGTCGTGCTAGCAATGTCAATAGCAGGACCCCCAATACCACAACCTGCATCTAAGATATAATCCCCTGATTTAATGCCGGCTTGTTGAGTATAATAAAGATTATGATCTTTAGAGGCATCCTTATCGCTGTAATCTGCCCAAGTTGTACTTTGCAAAGTAGCGCGATCGCAGGGAACAGGAGTCGCATCATATAAGGTTTTTATTTTTTGTACATGGGGATCGGGGTGAGGATAGCTTGCTGGTAGAATGGTTTGAGTTTTTCTGACGGTGGGGGCTGGTTTAGTGGCTTTAATTTCCCCATAATACATAGCACCACTGGGACTTTGAACATCAACCCAAATCTTTCTCACGTCTTGAGTAGGCAATTGTCCCGTCATATCCCCAAGCTGAATATCTACAAAGCCGCTTTCTTGGGCAACTTTTCCTAGTTGACTCAGAGGACAAATATAGCAACGAAAATCCCGATTAAACTTAGCGAGTTCTTGTTGCTGTTGCTCCGTTAAAGGGGGTTCTCTGCTGACGTGATCTGTCATATAGATTCGTCCTCCTGGATGCAGCGCCCGGTAAACTTCCCTAAAAGCTAGGGGCAAATTATTAGAATATTTAATACTGTCATTATAAAAAGCTAGATCGAATATCCCATCAGGAAAGGGTAAATGATGAAAGTCCCCCACCCTAATGATAATGCGATCGCTTAATCCGGCTATTTCTACCCGTCTGCGAGCTTCATCCGCTTCTACTTCTGAGAGGGTCATCCCTTCTATTCTAGTGCCTGGGAACTCCTGAGCAAAGTGGATCGCGGGAATTCCTACCCCACAACCAGCATCGAGAACATAATCCCCAGGTTTAATGCCGGCGCGTCGGGCTAAATCCATATTATGAAACCGGGCCCAATTATCGGAAACAACTTTGCTGTGATTAATCGGTAGCCGGTTATACCAATCCCCAACGCTTTGGATGTGGGAGTCGGGAGGCGCGTAAGTTTGGTTACTGTTGGTCAAATTTTCCATAGTTAAAAATTAATAAGCAGTAGACCAAGTGCGGACTTTCCCTAAAGTTACTGGAATAATGTCACTGACATCAATGGTAAAGCGGAAGACTTTTTTAGCGCGGCGGTTGTTTTCTGGGTCGAAGAATTTTAGTTTAACATCCCAACAATCACTGTCTACCCGACAGAAGGGGCTTTTTTCTACGGTAATGGTATCGAGTTCCATTGCTTCTGCTACGGCAGTGGCAATGGTTGTGGCGGCTTGGAAAGCGTTAGTAGTGGCAAAGTTGAGCGCCCGGTCTTGAGAAGTAGTTCCCAAATTGCGGAAATCATAGTAAATGCGGTTGAGGAAGCCTCCCAAAGTTCTGCGGACGTTATCTTCCTCTGTTTCACCCACTTGAGCGCCGATAGTATCTAAAGCAGCGCCAATTAAGGTATTAACTTTCCAACCATACAGCCCCCGCGTGTTCTGTGGCTCAATCACGGGCACAATTTGACCAGAAAATAGTTTAACAGTACGTCCGGTTAAAATACCAGGAATACTGACCCGCTCTACATAGTTTTCGTCCTCTTCTGGTTGAATTTGCCCAGAAAGGAGTTCTTGTAACACTGCATAGACATCTCTGGCAAAAGCGCCTTTAGGTTCGATGGCATAAATCGGGGTTAATTCTAGGTTCAGGGTCCAAATTAAGGATTTAGCTTCCGAAAGATTATCCCCTAAATAATCCACCATCTGACGGGCATCGTAGGGATTAGCGGGAACGATAGTGTTATCAATGGTGACTCCGGGCATTAATTGCTTAAAGGAGTCTCGTCTGGCTTCTGTACCAAAATCATAGCCTAATGTACCAAGGGCATAAACTAAAGGACCGGGGTTGATGTCGCTGGGCGCTTGGCTGGGGGTAACGGAGGAAGCAACAGGATAAGACATAGGGGTATTGGGAGTCATATAGGGTTGAATATAGTTTTGATAATTAGTTGGATTGGGTACAGGCATATTACCCGGAGGCATCTGGTTTACAGTTGGGTTAGCAACGGCGGTGGGTGTTTGTATCATGCCGGTTGCTGCCTCTGTAATTCCTTCTTCAGCAGAAGCGGCTATTTCTGCGTTCATCGCTTCTATATCCCCAGCGCTTGATTCATTGATGGTGACAGCATCCTCTGTGGCGCTTGTTTGGCAACCACAACCTGATGCACTGAGGGCTTCTTGTTCTTCTGACATAACTCCTCCTTTGAATTTTTCTATCGCACCAAGAATGTTCAATTTACCAACTAAACAGCGAGCTTTATCCTCTAATTCGGGAAAATCGCAAGGGGTAGCGCTTTTTAAAAGAGCGGCTCGGACTTTTTGGGGATTGGGCTGCTCACCCCACTGTTTTTGTAAGCTCAATAGTAGGGCGGCAACTCCTGTAACTATGGGTGTGGCAAAACTTGTCCCACTTAATTCGATGATTCCGCCACCGGTTTTTGCTCCCAAAATCTTCTCACCAGGGGCGAGAATTCCTTGAGTTTGGTAAGCGCTGCCCCAGTTACTATAGTCTATGGGTTTACCGTTATCGTTCATCGCTCCTACTGCTAAGGCCGCAGGTAGCGCGGCGGGAACGTGCAAGCAATCACAACCGTTATTACCGGCGGCGGCGACGATTAAAACATTGTGTTGCTGACATAAGGCCACCGCTTGTTGTAACCAATCATCTGCCTCACCGTAATCCGTCAGTTGTCCACCACTAATATTGATAATATGTGCACCGGCTTGTACTGCTTGTTCAATTGCCCTAGAAAGGTCTAATTGGGATAATTTACGCTCTTTATCGCAAAAAATAGGAATAATTAACCCTTTGCATTGGGGGGCTATTCCTTCAACGGGTGAGCCATGCTGGCCAAAAATTACACTAGCAACGTGGGTCCCGTGCTGGTACATTAGTCCCTCTTTGATGGGGTTAGGATTGACCAAGGTGGGAATTTGGCTTAAGTCTGCTCCTACAAAACAGGGATGAGAGCTATCTACTAACCCATCTAGCACAGCTACACATATATCTGAGTTGCCTAGTGTTTGCTCCCAGAGATTGTTTAATCCAGGGATTGTTTTTACTTTAGCCATTGAGTAAGTCCCCAAAATAGGCGAGGCAATTGCAAGATTTTACGTCGCAGAAATTGATTTTGACTTTTTCAATTGCCGACGTTTATCAAAAGTGTCTTAGTTAATTTACTACAAGCAGCAATTTTAATCAAGCTACTTATAACGTCAGAAAGCTAATTGTTAAATTTTTTAAGACATTTTCAACATTTTTGACATTTAAGAAAGCCTGTGTTTCTAGGTTTTTAACGTATTTAGTCCATTTAAGACGTTTAACAAGTTAAGAATAGATTAACGATATGTTAAGAAAACGATGATTAAATAATATTAAGTTAGTCAAACTATTTAGATACTTGCTAATACTAAAGACTTCTGGTATAAAAAAACAATACTTCTCAGAAGAGAAAGTTTTTGAGTACAAACATTCAGCAAAGGAGAAAAATACCATGACCCCCGAAAATCGAGAAATGCAATTAGAAAAGCTCAACCGCTTACAGCCCCGGATGTCTGAGCCTTCTGTGCGTGCCCATGCTGGTATGCCTATCGACTTGTCAGAAGAAGAATTGACAGCAGAAGGAGTTAATGGTGGCGTGTTCGCTTCCAACTATGGCGGAGCAGAAGGCGGCGGCGTTACCCCATCGTTTTCGTTTTGCGTCATTGGTCCCTCAAGCTATTGTTGTTATTGTGCATAAAGTTATGTAGTGTGAGTTATTATATGTACATCTGGGGGCGGTGGACGTGCTGTGGACGAGCTAATTGTAGCACACTCGGGCAAAAAAGGTCACTCATTCGGTTTTGACTGGCTCAGGACTCCTGTTGGCTTCGATAAACTGACGAACCACCTCTGCTAGTAACTCGTTTTCGGATACCCGGCACTGTGGGGGAGAGAACAAAATAGATTTTTTGTTTTTCCCCGTTGTAAGTTTACGAAGTGATCCAGTGCCACCCGATCCGCCAAGGCAAAGAGAAACCCCAGCCAATAGTCAGCTACCCCAGTGGCACCAGTTTGGGGTTTTCTCCCTCGGTTTATACTTCTGGCAGAATTTGCGATATTTGAGGGCGCATTCCTCTAGATTCTTCCCTAATTGCAGAGAAACAACTTATAAAGGTCGGTTTGAAGAACTAAAAAGTGAAATAATGGTTGGAGTAGAACAGCTAAAAAGAGGTGAAAAAACAGATGGTCAAGAAGTTATAAAACGATTAGAGAAAAAAAATAGTCAAGCAATGAATGTCGATTAATGGGTAAATTTTTTTTATTTCGACAAGCTGAACAAGATTTAGAACAGATAAACGATCCCATAGCTTTTTATAATGTCCAAATTAATTAAAAAAAACCATGAAAAGTCCTCAAATTAAACCACATTATCGCGTCGAAATTATCGAACCCAAGCACGTCTATTTACTAAGTGAAACCTCTACCCACGCCCTTAGCGGTGAATTTTATTGTCAACTTATTCCCCTCCTCAATGGCAATCATACCCTCGAAAAAATTATCAACAAACTGCAAGTAGACCCTAGTCATATTGATTATGCCCTAGAGCGCTTGCAAACCAAAGGTTATTTAAGCGAACCAGTACCAGAAATTACCCCAGAAGCCGCCGCCTTTTGGGGATTATTAAAAGTAGAACCATCCTTTGCTTATCAATGCTTACAACAAACTCAAGTTTATGTTTTTTCTATTAGTAATATTCCCACCGAAGGCTTAATAAATTCCCTAAAAGCAGTGGGTATAAAAGCGCTGTCTTGGGATGGAGAATTAGAAGAATTTCCCCCTCATTCCCTGCTAGTCATCTTAACCGATGATTATCTTCAACCAGAACTAAGTAGAATTAATCAAATTGCCCTGAAAAACCAGCAACCTTGGTTACTAATTAAACCCGTTGGCACTATTTTCTGGTTAGGGCCGATTTTTCATCCCTCAAAAACTGGTTGCTGGGAATGCCTCGCCCAACGTTTGCGGGGTAACCGAGAAGTAGAAGCTTCTGTACTACGGCAAAAATACTCCCCCAAACCCAACTCTAAAACCCCCTCCTCGCAGGAGGGGGTAGGGGGAGGTCAAGAGGAGAGGTCAAACAAAAGCAACGGACACAAGAAAAACCCCCAAATAACCGAATGTCTCCCCCCACCCGGAGCAGCGCTGGCCTCTACCCTAGAAACAGCGCTCAACTTAGCGACCACAGAAATCGCCAAATGGATAATCAAGCAAAGCACTGAAGAAACAGCAAAATTCCCCACCTTAGAAGGAAAAGCCATCACCTTTGACCAAAATAAACTAGAATTGCAAAACCATATTTTAACCCTGCGTCCCCAATGTCCTAGCTGCGGTGATAGCAACTTTATCTCTGAGCAAGTCTCTAGTCCCTTAACTTTAACCAGTCGCAAAAAGCATTTTACCAGCGATGGCGGACATCGTACCGTTACCCCAGAAGAAACCGTCAACCGCTACCAACACCTAATTAGTCCTATTACTGGGGTAGTAACCGCCTTAGTGCGAATTCCCCACCCTGAGAATAACTTAGTCCATCTCTATCATGCTGTTCATAGCATGATGACGGCGGGGGATTTAGATAAGTTGCGTCGCTCTCTCAATCATAAAAGTTCAGGAAAAGGAAAAACAGACCGTCAATCAAAAGCGAGTGGATTTTGTGAAGCAATTGAGCGCTATTCGGGGATTTATCAAGGAGATGAACCTTATATTACCGCAACTTTTGCCGAGCTAGGAGAGAGAGCTATTCATCCCGCCGCCCATCTTAATTATAGTGAAGCGCAGTACCAAAACCGAGAAGAATTAAACCAGAAAAACGCCTCCCCTAATCACATTTATCAACCCTTTGATGAAACAAAACCCATTGAATGGACTCCGGTTTGGTCTTTAAGCGAACAAACTCATAAATATTTTCCTACGGGTTTATCTTACTACGGTTATCCCCTGCCGGAAGATCATAATTTTGGTCGTGCTGACTCCAATGGTAACGCGGCTGGCAATACTCTAGAAGAAGCAATTCTTCAAGGATTTTTTGAATTAGTCGAACGGGATGCGATTGGAATTTGGTGGTACAATCGTTTAACCTGTCCGGGAGTTGATTTAGAGAGTTTTAACGAACCCTATTTATTAGAATTACGGGAGTTTTATCGCCGTAAAAATCGTGAATTGTGGGTGTTAGATATCACCACAGATATAGGGATTCCTGTATTTGTTGCTCTCTCCCGTCTCACCGATGGCAAAGAAGATAAAGTTATTATGGGTTTTGGGGCGCATTTTGACCCGAAAATTGGCATTTTACGAGCCGCTACCGAAATGAATCAACTAGGGTTAGGGTTTGACCATGATGATAATATTCAACTTTGGAATTTACAAGAATGGATGACTAAAGCTACCTTAGAAAATCAACCTTATTTAGCACCTGATGAGAGGGTATCTCCTAAAACTTATCAAGATTATGAAAAACTTTGGACTGATGATATTTATGAAGATGTAATGACTTGTGTAAACATGGCCAAAAAAGTTGGCTTAGAAACTTTGGTACTCAATCAAACTCGTCCCGATATTGGGTTAAGTGTTGTTAAGGTTATTGTGCCAGGATTGCGCCATTTTTGGTGGCGAGTTAGACCCGGAAGATTGTATGATGCTCCTGTTAAAATGGGGCGCTTTTCTACTCCTTTAACTGAAGAACAACTTAATCCTATTCCTATGCCTTTTGTCTAATAGTTAACAGCCTCGTAGCCTCGTAGGTTGGGTTTCGTGCCTCAACCCAACACACCCAAGAATTACCAAAAAATTCGCTTAAAAGCCTCCTCTTTTAAGAGGAAAAAACAAAAATTTATTCATTATTCAATCCTCTTGATTCATCAATAGTAAAACTTTTGAATGCGGGACTTTTGAATCATTGTTGGATTTCCTTATGTCAACCTAACCTACAATCTTAAGTCCTCCTTATTAAGGGGAATTAATATTCTTGATTTTACTAACTACTTCTTTTAAAAACATGAACTCATTTTTTACCCTTTCTCTAGGAAAAGACATCAACCTAATTGCAGAAGATGAAAAAATTATTTTACAATCAAACGCCTTAAAATTAAGCTTTTCAGCATCGCAACTAAGGATAAAAACTGCCTTCAATCACCTTAAAAATTACCCTAAAACTTTTTCTGAATTGCAAGAATTAGTTAAAGAGAAAAACGGTCAAGAAGCAGTAGAGAAATTTACCAGCTATATAGAAAAACTTACTTATTTAGGCTGGATTTGTCATTCCGTGTTTCCCCTTGCTACTGCCATCCCAATGACAGGAGATTATCAATTTAGTTGTCCAGAAATTGATTGGCAACAACAAACATTTACCCTATCGCGCTTTGCCTATTTGCATCAAATAGAGGGACAAATGCTCTTAGAATCTCCCCGATCTAAAGCTAAAATTATTTTATTAGATTGGCGAGCAACAGCGCTGATAGGCAAACTATCTCAACCTCAAAGTTGTGCCAGTTTAGCAGAAGAAATTCCCGACCTTACA
The DNA here is from genome assembly GCF_000147335.1 of Gloeothece verrucosa PCC 7822. Lineage (NCBI taxonomy): Bacteria > Bacillati > Cyanobacteriota > Cyanophyceae > Chroococcales > Aphanothecaceae > Gloeothece > Gloeothece verrucosa. Next base: position 368,695 of record NC_014534.1, on the reverse strand, counting down.
GAAGAACTAACACAACAATTTATTAGTTTGCTTTTAGCAACAAAAATGCTCTCATTAGAAGCAGAAAATACTCATCTAATTAAATGGGAATTTCATGATTTATTATTCCACAGTCGCAGTCGCAAAGGAAGACATAGTAATCCCGTAGGAGGAACATACCGCTTTTTAGAAAAAATGGAACCTCTCCCTGTGGTGAAACCTCCTATGAGTGAGCAGGTAATTCAATTATATAAACCCAACTTAGAAGAATTAGCAAAAACAGATATTTCTTTAACTCAAGTTTTAGAATCAAGACGCTCCATTAGAGAGTACAATGAAAATCCAATTACTGTAGAACAATTAGGAGAATTACTCTATCGTTGTGCTAGAATAAAAGAAGTAATTGATCTCAAAGAAAAAGTACAAGTTAGCCGCCGTCCTTATCCAGGTGGTGGGGCAATTTATGAATTAGAAATTTATCCTGCTATTAACTATTGTCAGGGATTAGAAGCGGCGCTGTATCATTATCGCCCAGATGCCCATGAATTAGAGTTAGTTACCCAATGGAATCAAGGGATTGAAACTTTATTTACAGATGCTTATAATGCCAGCGCCCAACACGGAATGCCACAAATTTTATTGATTATTACCGCTAGATTTGGTCGATTTTTTTGGAAGTATCAATCAATGGCTTATGCTGCTATTTTAAAGCACGTAGGTGTTATGTATCAAACCTTATATTTAGTCACAACAGCCATGAAATTAGCGCCTTGTGCTTTGGGGAGTGGCAATTCTGACATATTTGCCAAAGCAACAGGAATTGATTACTACGAAGAATCATCCGTCGGGGAGTTTATGCTAGGGGCTATCCTTTAGTCACATATATCTTAAGTGCGATTCGTTTCTAGTTTAATCCATAAGCTAGACAGGATAGTATCCTAGAACCCCTGAACTGTTAGTTTGATGAAGGTGAAAGTCCTTCCCTCCAAGGTTCGGAGTGACTCAAGACCTGTCCACAGTGACCCGACGCGGTTTCGGGAGGCTGAAGCTGGAAGCAGGACGTGCGATTCGATTAGTTCAAAAGTATCTGTAATTCTTATACCAATTCTGAAAAGTTAGACTACAGTTAGAGCGGCTAATAAATAATCCCATGCGGCTAAAGAAATAATTCTGTCAGGAGTAATTTCTTTTAAAATATTTCTAACTGTTTCTTTCAATTCGTCAAGATTTTCGTAAAGATTCCAAGTTAACTGATGTTTTAAATATTGCCAAAATCTTTCAATTGGATTTAACTCAGGACTAGCCGGTGGCTGAAAAATTAATAAAATGTTATCAGGAATATTGAGGTTATAACTTAAATGAAATCTTCCCTTATCTAACTGAACAATATTTAAAAAATCTGGAGAATAATTTGAAAGTTCATTTAAAAATACTTGAAAACATTTATGGTCGTTTCGGGTAAAACTCTAAAAATAAACTTTCTCCATTTTGAGGAGCAATAACTCCATAAAGATAATAGGCAGAAAATTGCCATTGAACTTTCCCTATCGGCTTAATTCCACAAGCCGTAATTCTTTTTCTCTCCAAAGTTTTTAAACCTAAGCGAGTTTCATCTTGACACCAGTATTTAATTTTTCTGGCACTATTGGTCGTTTTTCGTTCAATTTTCTCTAACCACGAGATCGCTTTTAACCATAAAGGAAGTTTTTTTTAAACTCCAATGCCAAAGATTCGTCTTTTTTAGCTGCTGTTCTTCTTGGCACTTTTAACTTAGCTTTTAATCTATATCTTACTCAATGATAAAGAGTTTTATACTTAATTTTTAATGAGCTATTTTTTTCTAACCAAGCCTGTATTTCTCCATAACTTTTAAAACCGTTTTCGGCTTCATTTAATCTGACTTGAAGTTCGGCGATTGTTTCATTACTGAGTTGAGATGGTCTTCCCGTTAGAGGTTTAATTTCTAGAAGTTTATCCAAGCCGCCATTAGTGTACTTTTTTAACCATTTTTGAATAGTAACTCTATGAACTCCTAAAAAAGTAGCTAAATTGGTAACTGTTTGAATTTTACCAATTTTTAATAAATATAAACTTTGTATTTTTTGAAAGCTAACTACCCTGTTTTGCCTATTTGCGAGTTGTTTTAGTTTTTCTGGGGTTTCTCTAATGACTTGGGTGTAATCAACTTTTATGTTTGAGGTTACTTAAATAAGATAATTATATTTATTGTAGCTCAAATTTTCACAATTGGTATAAGTTAGTGGCATTCAGTTAAATGTGATTGCAAAAATTGCCTGTAACTTAAAAAATTCTTAAATCGGGGTTGGGAAACGTCTAATAGATGAGAGTGGGCACGAGCCATCTTTCATTAACCTTTAGCAGTATATAAGGAGTCTTGATCATGAGCAATAAACCCAGGCAACGACCATTAAGCTTCATTGCACCAATTAAGGGTGGCATGGACGAGGATTCAGTACAAAAAAACTACAAAGAACTTAGTGCATTAATAGCAGATGTTAGTCCAGCAGGTCTTAATGATGTAGGTACAGTGCATTTTGGGAATTTTTTATTTCTTGAGCCGGCCACAGGAAGCGATGGGACGCAATATTATAAAAAGTTCGCGCTCTTTACTTTCTATGATGGAAGTTTTGAAAGGTATGTTAAAGACTTCGCGGCAAAAGTTGGTGACACATTTAATGCTTTACTACAACATTTAGACGATGTTCCTAAAGATTTGAGAGATGTTAAAAAGCAACCTGAAAAGTTTTCTAAATATGTACAAGCACATGATCAACCAGTCGCTAAATGGTATACGGCTTATCCTGATAAGATAGTGAAGGAAATTACTAACCCAGTTCAAGGGGTAGTTGCCGACTTCGAGGAAGCTGTACTTTAAGAAATAAGGCTAGCTTTTTTATATTCATGGGGAAAGAGAAGCCTTTCTTTTTGGCTTCACTTTCCTCCTGCTGAAAAATCAAATTTGATGGAGTTGAGTCATGCCAGCTTCACAAAAAATACTCTTCCAAATATTCTGGTACTTCAATATAGGATATATATGACAAACAACGCGACTTCAAAAGAGCTTAACTTAGCTGATATCCAAGGTTTAATTGTGCGTGGCTATAACATGAATGTTGTGCGATATTTTGTTCTTTCTGTTAATGATGCAACCAAAGCAAAAGAATTTATAGGTGATTTAATCAAGGGTGAATCACTTAAAATAACCAGTGCCGAGCAATGGAATATAAAACCAAGTCATTGTTTAAATATTGGATTTACTTTTGAAGGGTTAAAAGCCCTGAAATTACAAGATAATGTTAATGAAGGATTTGGAGAATCTGAAAATTATGAACCATTTATAAAAGGCGCTATTGCTCAAGCTCCGGGCATAGGTGATACGGGAGAGAGTGATCCTAAAAATTGGAGAAACGGGTTAGATAAACAAGATAAAGTTCATATTTTGCTTTTTCTCTTTGCCGAAGATCAGGATACACTTTCTCAGAAATCTGTCGAATTACGAGATAAGTTTAAGAAACAAGAAATCCAAGAATTGGGTTATTTTGACGGTGCAAAACTTCTTGATGACGATGGTAAACCCAGTGACATGATTCATTTTGGCTATCGGGATGGAATTGCACAGCCGAGAGTAGAGGGTTTTCCGGCGAAGGATGGCATTCCTGACGATGGACAGCCTGTTATCCCTGCTTATGAGTTTGTCTTGATGGATGAGCCACAAGCACAATACTTTGTACCAGAACCACATATATTGGGGAAAAATAGCAGTTTTGCGGCTTTTCGAGTGCTAGAGCAAAATGTAGCTGCTTTTGAAAAGTTCCTTCAAGACCAGAAAAAGGACATTGATCCAGAAATTCTAGCTGCTAAAATGTGTGGTCGCTGGCGTAATGGTGTACCTTTAGACCTTTCTCCAGAAAAGGATCAACTTGAGCCACCCATTACTTACGCACAATTTAATAGCTTTGATTATAAAGACGATCAAGATGGATTAAAATGTCCCATTGGCTCACATATACGGCGCAATAATCCTCGTAATACCCTAAAAGCAATCGGAAAGCCTGACTCCCGTCGGCTTATACGTCGGGGAATACCATATGGACCCCCTTATGATCCTCAATCTGCTGATGAAGAAAGGGGTCTGCTTGGTTTGTTCATCTGTGCTAGTCTCGGACAACAATTTGAATTTGTTATGGAAGATTGGGTGAATAGTGGCTCTTTTGCTCACTTAGGCGACAATGTTAAAGATCCTTTGCTCGGTGCGAATAACCCTCAAGACAGCAAATTTGATATTCCATTATCCCCTCCGTCTGCTGAAAAATCATTAGAAATAAAAGGATTTGAGCGATTTATTATCACGAGAGGAGGTGCTTACTGCTTTCTCCCTAGTATTACTGCCCTAAAATACATGGCTGAAATACCATCAACTTAAATAACGAGAGCCAACATAGTCATTATTACTTTTATCTGCAAGCTATTGAGAGAGCGATCGCCTTTGATTTTCTGAAGGGCGATCGCTTTTGCATAAGTTAATTTTTCTGCCAATGGGTAACTCCTAGATTTTTGGGCAAAAAATTGCCCGTAACTCAAAAAAATCCCCAATGAGGGGGGGGGAAACGTCTAAAAGATGTGGGAAGAAAAAAACCCCCTATAAAACTCAACTAGGTAAAATCAAAAGAAAATAAAGTTATGTGTACACGAGTGTTATGGACAGGAAATATTGACGGCAAATTTTATCCAATCTGCGGTCGTAATATGGACTGGGGTGCTGATATGGCAGAAAAGCTATGGGTGTTTCCTGCTGGACTACAGCGCCAAAGTGCTGTCGAGGGCGACGGGATCGAGTGGATCTCAAAATATGGCAGCATTGTTACTTCTGTGTACAATCAGGCTGTAGCTGATGGAATGAATACAGCAGGATTGGCAATACATTCTAATTGGCTTACTGAAAGTTATTATGGGGAGCGCGATCCAAAAAAACCAGGGCTTGATTGCGATCGAGCGGTGCAATATTTCCTCGATAACTTTGCCACTGTCTCAGAAGTTGTTGAATACCTCCGCAATAATGAAGATCTGCAAATTGTCCCAACCAAGATCAAAGTAGAAGATATCGAACGGGAAATCAAAAACCATCTGGCGATCGAAGATGCTCAGGGTGAGTCGGCCATTGTCGAATATCTAAAAACTGAAAATGGTGGTGTTCAAAGAAACATCTACTACAGTGGCGATCTTCGTGATTATTCGATTGAGTACAACGTCCTGAGTAATTCTCCGCCCTTCAAAGACCAGCTTCTCAATCTCAAGCAGTATAAAGGGTTTGGTGGTGACCTACATTTGCCGGGTACTTCTGATTCTGCTGATCGTTTTGTCCGTGCTGCCTTTTATTTAAAGAGTCTCCCCCAGCCGACAAACCATCAGGAGGCGATCGCTGGGGTTTTAAGTGTTATGCGTTCTGTTGCACAACCGTTTCGAGTCCCCGAATCGGGTGAACCTTATGCCTCATCAACTCGATGGCGTACAATCGTTAGTTGTCAAGAAAAACTTTATCTGTACGAATCATCCTTTTATCCAACTCTAGTCTGGCTTGAGGCCAACAAGTTAAACTTCGCAAAAGGCAGTGGTGTCCGTGTCTTTGATCTGACCAACAATCGACAAGCGATCGGTGATGTATCTGGGCAATTGACAGATACCGAAGATCTGTTTAAGAACTAGATAAGTACCGAATGTCAGAAGCACACAGTCCCCTAAACGGGGGACTGTGCAGGGAGAGCGATTTTTTTTTGGGGAGATGCCCTGCTCAAGCTTAGAGATTAACAGGGTCATGGAATTGATTAGGATGAACAAGGCATTCTTTAATTCATGGTTTGGGTTTTGTGTGGGGGTTTGAACCTGAGTCGAGTTGGTTTGGGTATTTGGAGAAATGCTGTCCTCTGAAGGGGGAGAAAATTCGGTTCTAGCTGTTGAGGATCGTGCCGAATTTTCCGTCTTGGCTGAAGACGAAGCGATCGCTAATTGTTTCTCTAATTCTTTGACTTGTTGTTGGGCTTCCTTAGCTTTAGCTTTCCAGCTATCGCGGCTTCTTTTCAAAGCACGAGTAAGTTGAAGATAAGAGCGTAGTTTTTCCTGTTTTTTGGCTGCATTCTCTTTCCAATTCTGGCGACATTGTTTTTCATAGCGAAGTTGGCGAGTTGGGGGCATTGTCGAATTAGAATCATCCATCACTGCTCCATAGAATTGTGAGGCGATCAACTTTTTTATATTTTAGGATTTAAATCAAGCTATAAACAAAGGTTGGGAATATTGATCATATTTTAAGCATCATATCTCCGTCATAAAAGCTTTAAGAGAAGTCTGTTAAGGAGAAAAAGTCGGCAAGCGGGCAGGAAGAAAGGGGGCTGATTCATACTACAACTTGGAGATGTATTTACCCGAAAATAGAGGATTGAAACGACGAAAAATCGTTTGTAGTATATTGAGGCAATTTTTACCTCATACTACAAATTGGGTGTTTTTGCCCCAAAGATGTACCGCAAGGAAGGAATGATGGATTATTTTATTGGGGGAGCCAATTGAATCACCTCTGTAATAGGGGGCGCGAATTTGCCCTTATTATTGTGAAACTTGCCCAATTCATGAAGTGCGTGATGGTTTTCGATCTCAGATGCCCTCTGTTGTAACACCCGCGCGATCGTATCCTGTCCACATTTCGTTAATTGCTTGAGTGCGCTTAAGGAGACGAGCCACTTATCCTTTTTAGTTGTTGCCGAGTTATTTAGATCGATGATGAGATCGATCGCTTTATTGATTTTCTCAAGGGAAGCAGCATTTTTAGGAGTGGCCGGTTGAGCGGAAGACTCCTCTTCAGTGGCGTTTTGGGGAGTTTCTTCAGTAGTGCGGCGAGACGGGGAAGCTGTTGACTCCTGCTGCACCGGTGTGGGGTTATTAGGTTGAGATGGAGACCCTAGAAGCGGTGTTGTCGGTGGCAAGGGGGTTTGATCAGGGCGCTGGAGTAGAGAAGGTAAAATGTTAATGAAACTCGCAATATCTTTTGATAGTTGATGGATGGAGGTTTGGCTCTGGATAAAAATCTCCTCTAAGCGGGAAATACGCTCATTATTTGAAGCATTCTCAACAGATGTAGTAGTAATGGGAATATCCGGCTTAGTCTTATCTACCCCTGGCGTTTGAGGATTAGTGGGTGACTTATCAACCTCAGCACCAGCAATAACGGGGGGACTTGTTAGGTTAAGTGAAATGTCATCCTCTGAGGTTGGGTTTGCATTTTGAGGAGAGAGTGAAGTTTGTGGTTGTTCTGCCTCTTGTGCTTCCTTTGGGGTGGCCCAATGTCTTTCAAGCAACTGAATTAGCTGTTCAGGTTGAGATAATCCAAAGCGCTCTTTAACAAGTAATGCGACTGTCCCCCAGGACTCAATAAGTGTTGTCGCTTCATCTAGAGGGGTTTTCCTCTTTGATGTGGTTGGTGTACTCCCTGCTTTATCCTTTGGTGTTATCCCTTTTGATGTGCTTGGTGTTCTCTTTGTTTTTCCTTTTGGTGTACTCCCTGCTTTACTGAGTGCTGTTCGCCCTGTTTCACCCTTTGCGGTTTCCTGTTTCTTCTTGTTCGTTTTTGATGAAGTTGCTTTGCCTTAATCGCATAGTATTTAACAAAGTAAAAGCCAGAGTTTGCAAGGGTTTTGAGGATTTTGTTCACACAACTTAACAATTGCCGTTACAAAAGTTAAGGGATTGGGAGTCAACAATTACATAATAAGAAAAAAGTCAATATTTACGATAGAAGCAGAGGTAAAGTAAGAGGAAAGATAAAAGTTCATAGGAGAGCCATGAGTTGGGCATCAGAAGAATTGAAATGGGCGAACTTGGGCGATAGAAGGCTGAACAATCGATTAGTAACGATAGTAGAAGATTTGGCGGCACATCCAGAATGGCTCTCCCGTACCTAGGGTGATAAGCAAAACTTATTAAAATAGGCAAGCTAACAGTTTTTCTCGCAAAGATTCAAAAGTATTAAAGCCGTAACTTTGCCTAATAATCAATTTAATTTTAGTATTTAGACCTTCCATTACTCCACTGGTTGTTCGATTAATAAAGTAATGACAAATTGCTTGAATATGCTTTTCTATAGTCTCTGCCGTTTGACCGAAAAGACAACGAGCATAAACTAACCATTTTTGAAGCTTCCTGAAGCCCATTTTAACAGTCGTGCTAGTTTCATAAATATTTCGTAACTCTTCTTTTAACTCATAAGCAATTCCTAAGCAAGGAGACTGATTTAAGAGAATTTGTAATTCTTCTTGTTCTTCTCGATTTAGATTTTCTCCGTTTTTTAGAAGTAAACAGCGATTTCTGAGTCCTTTAAATTCTAATAATAAGCGAATTTTATTCAAAGCTTGGTTAACTAATTGCATGACATGGAATCTATCAATGACAATTAAAGCATTAGGAAAAGTTTCTTTAACAACTTTCTGAAATCCTCCCCACATATCGACGCTAACCTCCTTAACATTATCTCTCATAGCTTGAGGTTGAGCTTTTAAAACTTGTATTATTTCATCACTTTTGTGAGAGTCTATAACTTCCAATAACGAAGATCTATCTAAATCACTAACGACGGTTACAAATTGTCTTTTCCCTTTTTCTTTACTGAACTCATCTAAACTTAATCTTTCTGGGTTTGACCAGTCTTTTTTTTTCTCTGGGCAATTCTTGAAAAAATATTTTTGACTTGTTCAGCACTTAATTGTTCATGATAGCTGACTTGTTCTACTGTCAATTCTTTGACTCTCTCATATATATAATTTTCATATCTTTTTGTATAATTACGCCCTTGCTCTACAAAATCTAAGCTTTCAGTTGAGTATTTTTTACAAAAAGGACAATAAATTTGGCGACGAGAAATTTTTAAATATACGGCTTGACCACAAATGGATAAATCCCTCACTAAAATTGGTCTTTCTTGATGAATATTATCCGTAGAATATTGGCAATACTTACACTTAACTTTAGGGTTTAAAAAATGGAGATCCAGAAAAGTAAAGTCTTCTTGGCGGTAACAAGTAAAAACGCTTATATCAGGTAAATTTAATAACGTATCTAGATGAAAATCCATTGTTAGCTTGGTGGTAAAACGTAGCTATCGCTACATTTTACCACAGAATACCGAAAGAGCCGTAATAACAAGACTAGAGGATTAAAAGTTCATTCAGTTATGTGCGTTAGCGACGAAGGAATCCCTTTCGGTCTTATTCATCAAAAAGTCTGGGCGACTTCCCATAAAAATCATAAAAAAGATCGATTTTTAATTCCTCTTAAAGATAAAGAAAGTTATCGATGGGTAGAATCGTTAAAATTAAGTGACGATTATTTATTCCTTTATGAAAGATTTGTCATCACAATGACAGATAGAGAAGGGGATATATATGACCTGTTAGCAACTGAAAGAGATTGGGGTTCAGAGTTGTTAATAAGAGGACATCATAATCGTCGAGTCAAGAAAAATATAGAAGATAAAGAGACTTCTTCATTGTGGCAAGAAATTCGTTCCTCTTCTCCAGGGGGCGATTTTACGATAACACTACGAAGAGTTTCATCTCATGATGACAGAGAAGCCACATTAACGCTACGTTGGAAAAAACTTGGGAGCATCCCATTTTTGTAAAAGTAAAACATAATTCGCGATAATAAATCGCGAATTAAAAAGCAAGCTATCTACTTTCTTGTTCTCCATCATATACAATGTCAACTAAACAGCTTTTTAAAGAACTAATGGTAGACTGTAACTCGATGACGATGGTTCTTCTCAGGACTCCCATAACAGCATCAACATAGGCAATTGTGCCAGCTTTCCCAAAATGTTGGTATTTACTCATAGATTGACCGTTTTTTTGCTCAAAAATAGGTTTATCAGCTTGTAGCTTATAATACCAATAAATCTTATCTTTTTGCCGTACTTGATACCGAGCTACCCAACAACCATCCTCAGCTTGTTCTCCCTTATCATTAAAAAACTGTAAATAAGTAGGTGGGCATAATTAAACGAACAACGTTGCATAATTTTCTTACTCTACTTTTGGACTAAGTTTGAGTTTAATTAAATTTAAATCTTTGACAGACATAATTGTTTTAGCAGCTCTTGCTTCAATCCCTCGGATAACTGCCTGTGCTAACTCGTATTCATCCTCAAACATTCTTGCCGCTAATTCATGAGTTTTTAATTGATGCCATTCGGGTTCAATTTTATTCAGTTCTGGACTATAAGAAGAAAGAAAAAAGAATTCTAATCCTTTTGTTTGCCACTCTTTTTCTTTTTCTTTAACTTTTTTACTTTTGTGAACCGTATAATTATCCTGAACAATTATTGTAATTATTCCCGATTTCTCAAAATCCTCTTTCGGTTTCTCGGCTTGCCAATCCATAATTTTTATATAAATATCACTTTTAATACTTCCTAAGACTAATCCATATTCAAAACTTACATCTTTTTCAAAAATTCCTATAATATTTAATCTTCTACCTCTACGTTTGGTTTGCTTTATTTCTTTTTGCTTTCCTTTTTTTACATAAGTATAGCTAACGGAACTCCAGAGAGAGAACCCTGCTTCATCTAAATATTTTAACCTCGCTAATCCTTGCTGTGCATATTTTTCAATTGTTTGTATGTCAATTTATTTTTTCTTTTTATGTTTTTGATTTTGTTTTCCTTTTAGCGAATGTTTAGTCCTTTTCCATCGCCAATCTTTTTTTTTAGAATTTTTCTAATCCGCTCTCGGCTTAATGATACTGAGCGTTCTTTTTTCAACTTCTCTACTAATTGATAACTATTATAAGTTCTTGGCTCTTTTTCCAAACTACTTTCTATATAGTTTACATCTTCTTCAGACCACCTAGGCTTTCTTCCTGTCCTTGGTGCATCATATAACCCTTCAATTCCTCTTGTTATCCAGCGATAAAAAATTTTCCGAATTGTATTAGGAGAATATTTAATATAAGAGGATATTTGATTGACATTCCATCCCCGAAAATTTAGAGTTATTGCTTCTGCTCTGTCTCTTGTTCTTTTCGGAACATTTGTATCACTTTTGAGGGCTAATAACTGTTCATCTTCTTGAGGTGTTAACCGGATTTTAAGGGGGGCTGGCATAAACTTTAAGAATGAGCTTTAAGTGTTTTTCTATTTTACACTTAATTATGCCCACCTACTTACGACTCTATTTCTGCAATAGCTTCAGCTAATCTTTGTATTCTATCCAATTTATCTTGCTGACTCTCAATATATCTTCTGCGTCCCATAAAAATCCAACTCCAGGCTAAATTTATTCGCCACTATAATATGCGAATTAATAATCAACTTGTCTTCATTTTTATGATTTAATTAGAATTAAATAGCTAGTTGACCATTCAAATAAGCACAACGCAGTTGTAGAATATTATTAACATTCTCAGATTTCCACTGTGCGCCAGTTATTTTGACTCGATATCCAATTTGTTTTACCGCAGATTCTACGGCTCCACTGCCAATTGAAGCAATTTTCTGCCAACTATAATAATGGTAATTAATGAGGCGTTTTTCATGCTTTTTTAGATAGTTAATGAACTGATTCCCCCCGACGATTTTCTGGGAAAGTAAATAGTTGATGGCTTCAGAAGCTTGCCCCATCCATAAATAAGCTTTAACCTGGTCTTTTTGATATCTTTTTCCTTCAGTTTTATAGAGATTTTCCATTAAATGATACCAATCCAGTATTTCAATTCTTTCTGTTTCATCTCCTATTTCTGCAATTATATTCCAAATTCCATCATGTCCATCTCCCAAGCAGTAAAGGGGATTAGTTAATTTCTGGCTATTAATCCAATCGATTAATCCTTGATTATCTTGGAAAAAAGCACCATAATAAATCCCTTGTAATCTCGCCGTTTTGTATTCTTTCCAATAACTTGCTTGACCGTATAATCCTCTTAATCTTATCGTTCCCCCATCAACAGAGACTTCGGAACAACCTTGTTTGACATCTGGTAGTAAATTGTCAAGTTTTTGAACTTTCCTTTGATGGGTTGAATGCCCGACTTTTAGCCCCATTAATAATAACATATCCTGCTCAGCATTTTGATAAGATTCGTTGGCACTTAATAAGAGACAACACTTTTCTAGTAAAGGACTATGACGAGTATATGGATTAATTCCTAATCTTTTACATTGTTTTTCAGTAATTTGTAATTGTCCGACACAACTTTTTATTTTCCGCCTCCTTCCCTTTCTCGTCTTTGTTTTTCTTTCAATAAAAAAAGGGCTATTTGTGGGCTAACGTTCTCTATAACCTGTTCCCTCACAGCAATTTCGATATCTTCAAGAGTGTTTAAAGATGAGGGATCTGCATTATTGTAAAGTATTTCACTGGCCTCTCTTAAACAGGCTTCAAGCTTTTTTCTTTCAGATGGAGTCATAACAAGATAATCTTCATGCTTACATTCCCATTATGTCAGAATTTATTGAATAGAATAAATATTTAAATTAATTCGCGATTGTTTCTCGCGAAGCGTGTGCATCGTATTAAACTGTCTAATTACAAAAATGGGATGCTCCCAAAAACTTTGGATACAACCACCAGTGAAAAGAGCCAAAAAAGAGCAGTTACCAGCAATTCCGGTAACGGTAATCTTAGCCGAAGAAGAACATCCACCATCGGGAGAAAAACCCGTCAGTTGGTTATTAATAACAACAAGGGAAATAAAAACGTTTGATGGTGCTTGTGTTTGCGTTGAACGCTACAGTTATAGGTTTTTAATAGAGCGTTATCATTATGTATTAAAAAGTGGCTGTCAACTGGAAAAACTGCAACTTAAGACGGCAGCGCGGATAGAAAAAGCCTTGGCTTGTTATGCGATTGTAGCTTGGCGACTTTTGTGGCTGACTTACGAGGCTAGAGTGTATGGCAAGCAATCGCCTGAGTTTATTTTTAAACGCTATGAATGGCAATCATTATACTGTTTTTTAACTCGGCAGATTCGTCCGCCGACTGAAATTCCAACGCTTAATCAATGTATTAGATGGATAGCCAATTTGGGGGGGTTTATCGGACGCAAGAGTGACAAAGATCCAGGGGTGAAGGTGATTTGGAGAGGTTTAAAGCGGTTAGATGATATAGCCAAGAGTTGGGTATTGGGTTTTCAGTATGGAATGCTTTTGACTGGTAAGATGCTATGTTAAGAAAGATGTGATTAAGAGTAGTTACGGAGAATTTTTGGTCATCAGGTATAACTAAAAAAAGTTAATAATTGGCAACAAGCCGAGCTTAAATTTTGTTTAATCCTAGTTCGACTCACATTAACAATGTCCAAAAATAGAGTGAAGGAAAAAAGTTCACTCTTTCCCATTCCAGTGATCGGGAGAAATTTGTTGCATCATTAAGAAAGAGCGATCTCGTTCATCAATTGAGGGAATTTTTCGGCAACCGAAGCCAAATATTTGATAATAGCTTTTGCCTTTTTTCCAAACAGAAACACGGGCGACGCATGGCCTTAAAATATCTGAACGTGGCGATCTCCAGTGTCAGCGAACCCTCTCGACAGCCTCAAGGGATTGAGTTCGAGAAACACCACATTTGGCAACATTTAAAGCTCTCCGTCAAGCCGAGCCAAGAAGTTATTCTTTAAAGAGAGTTCACTCAACCCCCCTAACAAAAGCTTGAAGAGGAGTAGTATCTTTACCCCGATTATGACCCCTGGCATTACCAACCCCAATGGAGAGATGATATTGCTCAATAAGTTCTTTATTTTGAGTGATCCATTCTTTAGCCGCAGCGCGATGAATGCCGAAAGTTTGTTCTAATAAACCAGCATTAAGGGCAAAAGTGCATCGGAGATGTTCTTGATTCCACTGCTGTATTTTTTCAAAAATAGCATTCGCCCTCTGATAGGCCCGACTGCCTTGAGAGACTCCGGTGGGTTTGGGGGCGGATGGGCGCTGTGATGATCCTGTCGGTTTTTTGTGAGTTGGTTGAGGGGGAATTTTTTGGCTTTGAGATTGGGGAGGAGTAGATGGTGGCGCTTCATGACTAGGGGTTGGCTTGATCCCACTCTGGCTTGGTGTAATCTGAGGGGGTAAATGGTTCTGAAGAGGAACTTCTAAGGTTTGAGTGGGTTGATCATCATCAAATAATAGCCGCTTAAATTGCTCAATTTTTTGATAAGCCGCCTTCAAGGAATGTTCTAGTGCGGCATGATCTTCTTTTAACTGTTCGAGTTCACAGTTCGGTTCCGATGCAGCTTGAAGTTGGGAGTTGAGTTCTCTATTTTCAAGTTCTAATTGACTAACTTGTTGTCGAAGATGAGTAACTTCAGTGGTCAACCAACTTAAAGTTTGGGCTTGGTAATTGACAGTCTCCATGACAGAGGATGTGGCTAAAAGGGGAGAACTCGAAGGAATCCGGCTAGATGGGGAGTCAAGTTGTGTTTTTGCCCAGTCGAGTAGAGCCTTGATCATATCAGTGCGGCTACCTTTGAATGAGAGTCGGTCGGCGATCGCCATTAACTGTGTCCTCATTTCTGGACTCAGTTGAATAAGAGTATCATCGTCGTTTAAGGGGACCGGAGTTAAGGGTCCGGCTTCTTGATGATAAGCGTCCTTCATTTCTTCAATATTCTGATAGGGAAGATGTTTGGTAATAACTTGCTGCACATTGGGCAAACAGTGAGAATCAATAAAATCAGGAGTTTGGTAGAGTAAGAATTGAGAGGAGGGAAAATTCTTTAACCGTTGAATAGCTTCTAGAACAAGAATCGCATCAACTAGAGTAACGAGGCGGTAATGAACATTGGTAATAGTTGATGAGAATAAGACCGCTTTTAAATCGGATGCGTCCGGTTTAAAGACGGCGGACTTAAATAACTCAGCCGGGGTTCTCCCGGTCACGGCCATTAAACCCGTCAGGACATCTAAATAGTTATCGCTATTCAATAACCTTTCTCTCTCTTCGCTAATCTTTGTATAAACCGAGTCGGTTATACAGTTATTTTCGTCGCGGCGAGACTGTGTAGAATGTCTTTCATCGGCGGTTGGTAGAGGTAATTCTCCTTGGGAAGGAATCAGTATGCCCCGGTCCTCTAAATAGTCACCCGCCTCATCAACTAAGCGATAACGAAAATAATGACCAGTAGCCGAACTCTCCATC
Organism: Gloeothece verrucosa PCC 7822; assembly: GCF_000147335.1. Taxonomy (NCBI): domain Bacteria; kingdom Bacillati; phylum Cyanobacteriota; class Cyanophyceae; order Chroococcales; family Aphanothecaceae; genus Gloeothece; species Gloeothece verrucosa. The sequence goes on along the minus strand of NC_014534.1, from coordinate 353,519 downwards.
ACATGACCGAGGTAATGTTGTAGGAAGGGGTATTCATGGGAGGAGGGGGGACAGAAAAAATAGGCAGCGATCGCCCCCCAAAGAGAACGTAAATTATGAACACTAATATTTTCCTTGCCTTCTAAGGCGGGTACAATCTCTCCCAGGTGTTTATTACACTCTCGATTAATTTGGACGTTAAATTTATTGATTTGTGCGGCTAACTCTTCCGGTTCTAATTTTAATAGCGGCTTAATTAGGAATGAAGAGCGAAACTGATCAATGAAGGGTAATAACTCCGATGCCGCTATTAGAGTCACAATATCGTAAGAAGAACGCTCGGTTTTAGAATGACCAAGGAAGCGAAGTAAATAGGGATGGGTTGAGAGAGTAAACTTGCCTCTAGCTACGACTTCTCCAATACGGCGGCCAGTTAATCCGGCAATGGCGATCGCCTGATGATGGAGGGCAAATTGATCCTGACTTTGTAGCAGGTGATGAAGTTGATCCAAATATTGGTTTGGGTTAACCCCTTTAAGAGTTAATTGGCGATGACGGTTAATTTGTTGACTACGGGAGTCAAGGGATTCATAAGTAGCTGTAGCGGACTGCAAACATAAACGCTCCGACCTGCAAACAAAGAGCTTTCGGGACAGAATTATTTGCAAATAGAAAGATAACTTGAGCCAGAATTAAGTGCAACTGAGACAGAATTATTTGCAACCAGACAGCAAACATAAACTTGGGACAGAATTATTTGCAACTAGCAGTAAAGAAAATCTTCCTTTTCTTTCCCCTCAAAGCTTGTGTTTTAGCTAACCTAAATTCAAGCTTCTGTGGTTAAAAAACTCAGTAAATTAATCAAAGTTAGGAGATCATGGTAGTTGACGAGTTTCTTAACGCACTTAGTCGATCAATATGTTTATTGGCTATGCCCGTGTCTCGACGGATGACCAAAACCTAAATCTTCAAAGAGATGCTCTTTTAAGTGCAGGCTGTACCAAAATCTATGAAGATCGTTTAAGCGGAGTCAAGGTGGCAAGACCTGGCTTACAACAAGCCCTCTCGGTAGCCCGATCTGGGGATGTTTTAGTAATCTGGCGTTTAGATCGTTTGGGACGATCATTAAAAGACTTGATCCAAACAATGGAAACCCTAGAAGAACGAGGGATCGAGTTACACAGTCTAAGCGAATCAATTACTACAACCACTTCAGGGGGACGTTTGATCTTTCATCTGTTTGGGGCATTGGCAGAATTCGAGCGTAATCTCATCAAAGAGCGCACGAGTGCCGGCTTAAAAGCAGCCAGAGCTAGAGGGCGTAAAGGAGGCAGACCAAAAGCCCTAGAACCCAATAAACGGAAATTGGCGGTCAAACTTTATAAAGAAGGACAACATACCATTTCTGAGATTTGTCAGATGATGGGCATTTCTAAACCCACTCTCTACAGTTACGTAGCGGAGGCATCCCTAACCTAAGTGAAGCGTAAACAAATACCCCCTGAAGCTTTAGTCGTTTTAAAACAGCGTTTGGAGATGCTGCCACCTCGTTGTCACGAACGGCGGGTATTAATGGAGGAAACAGCCACTCTATACGGCATTTCAATCGACACTTTATACCGAGCATTACGTTTGTTATCTCGACCGAAGTCGGCACATCGGGCAGACCGAGGGAAACCCAGAAAACTTTCAACCCCAGAAATGGAGCATTATTGTGAGGTAATAGCAGCGTTTAAAATTCGTACCTCAAACAAAAAAGGCCGACATTTGTCGACAGCACGAGCAATCGAGTTACTTGAAGAATATGGACTCTTAACGCCTCAAGGATTTGTTCAACCCCCAAAAGGTCTATTAAATAAAAGCACTGTCAATTATTATTTAAAAGCATGGGGATATGAGCATCAGTATCTAATTCAACAGCCCCCCTGTGTTAGATTTCAAGCCGAATATAGTAACGATTGCTGGCAATTTGACCTGAGTCCCTCAGATTTAAAACACATTTCTCATCCATCATGGGTTGAGCCAGGTAGAGGAAATCCTCAGTTAATGATTTACAGTATTGTTGATGATCGTAGTGGAGTTTGTTATCAGGAATATCGCTGTGTCTATGGTGAAGATGTAGAAGCGGCTTTACGCTTTTTATTTAATGCTATGAGTGCTAAAGGAATCGAAGAATTTCCCTTTCAAGGCATTCCACAAATGCTCTACATGGATAATGGTCCAATCGCCAAAAGTCGAATTTTTCAAAATGTTATGGAGTGCTTAGGAATCTCTGTAAAAACTCATGTTCCCAATGGCAAAGATGGAAGGCGAATGACGGCTAGGGCAAAAGGAAAGGTAGAAAGACCTTTTCGTACCGTCAAAGAAGCTCACGAAACGCTCTATCATTTTCATCAACCGGAAACTGAGACTGAAGCTAATCAATGGTTAATAAAATATTTGTTACATTACAACAACCAGTTACATCGGGAAGGAAATCTTTCACGATTAGAAGACTGGATGCGCCATTTACCCGCTACAGGAATCCGTCAAATGTGTAGCTGGGAACGATTTTGTACTTTTGCTCGTGAACCCGAACGTCGAAAAGTCGATGGGTCGGCTAGAGTTTCAGTCGATGGAGTAGCTTATGAAGTCGAACCGTCCTTGGCGGGAGAAACCGTAACTTTGTGGTGGGGTTTATTTGATAATGAATTATATGTCGAAAAAGATGAACAACGTTTTGGTCCATTTCATCCTATTGATGGGCCAATCCCCTTACATCGTTACCGTAAATTTAAAACAAGTAAGCGTCAAGAACGAACTGAACGGATTGAAGCGTTAGCCAAGCAAATTGAGTTGCCTTTAGAAGCATTAAAAAAACATAGTTCCCTGACTCTAGTCAACTTTGAATCACCATTACCAACTTTAATTCCTTTTCAAGATCCAGACCCTTTTCAAGAATTTACTTACCCGACAATTTTGAGTGCCAAACGAGCAATTGCTGACTATTTAGGGCAACCTTTGGCTAAACTAGGAGATGAGCAAAAAGCTTTTATTGAAGGGCTTTTAGAGAAGACTTTGAACAAAAAGCAGATCACTGAGCAGGTACGGGCTTACTTTTATCCTCATCAAAAAGGAGAACCTCATGCTCATTGAAGTGATGGAACACTATAGCTTAGTACGAGAATTCCGTCGCGCTGGTTATTATGAAACAGTCCATCAACAACAGCTTTTTAAAGAGATTAAAGCGGCAATCGCTTCGGGGCGGTTGGTAGCACTGACAGGTGTCGTGGGTTGTGGCAAAACTGTTACTTTACGTAGATTACAAGCCGCATTGATTAAAGAAGGGAAAATTCTGGTTTCTAAATCTCTCTCAGTAGACAAAAATCGAGCGACTTTGACAACTTTAATTTCGGCTCTTTTTTACGATCTTAGTGCCGATAAAACTGTTAAAATTCCTTCTCAAGGAGAAAAAAGAGAACGAGAACTCCGAGAATTAATCCGTAAAGGCAAAAAACCGGTAGCTTTATTTGTCGATGAAGCCCATGATTTACATAGTAAAACTTTAACGGGACTGAAACGTTTAATTGAAGTCGTCGAAGATGGGGGAGGCATTCTCTCAGTAGTATTAGCTGGACATCCGAAGTTAAAAAATGATTTACGTCGTCCAACAATGGAAGAAATTGGCTATCGAGCGGCGGTTTTTTCTTTGGATGGTTTAATAGGCTCTCAACGGGAATATATCGAATGGTTAGTCAAAGTTTGTACACCAGAAAAAACACAATTACAAGATATTTTACTTCCAGAGGCGATTGATTTATTAGCATCTCGACTAAGAACTCCTCTACAAATCGAGCAGCATTTATCATTAGCTTTTGAGGAAGCTTATCAAATGGGAGAAAAAACCGTTTCTGTTGATATTATCGAGTCAGTTCTTTCAAAACAAATTGATGATTTAGAACCGACATTAACTCGACATGGTTACAACGTAAAAAGCTTGGCAGAACAGTTTAATACTAAGCCGGCTGAAATTCGTTCTTTATTCGGTGGACAACTTGATGCAGTGCGGGCACAGGAGTTACGCGAACAAATGTTAGCAGCCGGTTTACCCATTTAATTAATGACCGAGCGACGGGCACTTCCGTTACAGCAGTAGTTACTGTAGTAGCGACTTGGGCAAGATCTGAAGGCGGCCAATTTTTAGTTGTATTTAATTCTGGCTCAGATTTATGTTTGCTGTCTGGTTGCAGTTAATCTTGTCTCAGTTGCAGTTAATTCTGTCCCAACTCACTTTTTCAGTTGCAAATAATTCTGGCTCAGAAGACTCTTGTTTGCAGGTCGGAGCGTTTATGTTTGCAGTCCGCTACAATTAGATTTTGGCTTAAGCATTGTTTGATCTTAAAAGACTGTTTTGAATTTAGCTTACAAAAAATTTTACCTAAACTTTATTAATTTTAGGAGTTTCGCATTGACAGAAAATTTAAAATATGTCGAGAGTTAAAATAGTATTAATTAATACAAAAAATTGTGATAAGGAATGCTTATTGCGAACGCGCAGCGACACGAAGGGTTCGCCATATAGTCCAAACAACGGAAAATTCGTAGCTAGATTATAGTAATAGTGTACGATGCGAAACTCCTAAAAGGGTACTATTCTCAATTTTGCCAAGCGATCATCAAAAGTTGGGAAGAACCTCAATATCGTGTTACTCGACATCTGGCAAGAACATTTTCAGAAATTTATTCCGCTTCCGCAACTGAGCCAGTTCTCTCATTCCTCTTGGAGGTTAATCTATGCCGCTATAGCAACTCACTGGTACTACGGGTTTTGAAGCAGGGAAAAATTTAACAGCAAATCTCCTCAATAGTGGCAGGTGAAGAAATTATTAAAGCTATTTCACGGTTGCGAAAATTTGCTGAACTCCAGTCGTTGCTGAAACTTTCTTGGGAACTTTCGAGCAGGAACGGTTTAGGCAAAAAGAGGAGGCCACTATTATAGATCTATAACCTAGCGAATTTTTTAGTGATCCACAGATTTAACCCACTACCGATAAATTATAAAAAAGAGGCATTAGTTTTTCCGATTTAACAGTTAACAGAGCATACGTTTGTCCCTTATCATCAGAAAACTCAACTTCAAATGCTTCTCCATCTTTATATTTTTCCACAACCGTTCCTACTTGTCCCCGACGCAAGATAATTTCTTGTTCCGTCATGAATCGTTGAGTTTTTGTATCTTCAACCAGGGCAACTGTATCATGTAGTTGAATTTGAGCCATCTTCATCATTCTCCTTAATCGATTGGATAAACCGTTATCAGCCTTGGATAAACTTCACCAATGCGAATAATCCAACAACTTCTAATTATAGATGTTCCTACCTCCGTTGTTAAATTAAAATCAATCACGTATTTATTCCCATACTCGCTGGTTGTTTGGTACATTAATTCTTCATTTATTGCTGCTTGGAGCAGAGCCGTAAGAAGAATTTCTTGATTTTCTAAAACGATTCCCAATTGGTCCCTAAAAAGACGAGCTTTATGTTTTCCCTCTTTATGCTCAAAGTTCAAAGAATAAGTTGTTAGCTTATCGATTATTTGTTGCCGATCAACTAGATTCCCATAAGGGAGCTTCATCGAATTAAAAAACGATTGTTCTATGTATAATATTAACAATAAAAATTAAAGTTTTACTCAATGAGTTTTAGATTAGGCTCTATCTAGTTGCTGCGGGCAAATGGCTAAACAATTTGATGGCGTACTACGCCCCTCATTAAGTATTAGTCTCTTAGTATTCCCAACTTCTTTGATTAATTTACATTACCCTGATATTAATGACTCTATAGCTGCTCGGCAAGCCGCCGAGCAAGTCGAGAAAATGTATTGGTTCTCTTGTACCTCCCCATCCCTAATTCGGATACAAAATTGATAGCATTTACCATGAGTGTAAAATGCTAATACAGTTGCCCCCTGATATATATATAACTCTTCGCGTGCGGAAACCTGGATCTTCTATATTCATTGCTTAAAAGCGCTCTTATGATGATTATTGGCTAAAACGGCTTCTGTATTTAGAATAATTCAAATCTTGAATTTGATGATCGATTTTACGTGATTGGCGACGCGCCGCACGATGTTCGCTGCACAATGGCAATAGAAGCTTTGACAATAGCTATTGCCTCAAAGCGTTATTGGGTGGCAGAGTTAATGAGTGCGGGAGTTGGTTGGTAAGGTAAACTTTTCCTCCTCCTGCCCATAAAGAGCGAAAAATCGGACTAAAAAATGGGTAAATTCCTGTTTTATTCCGATTCGAGCATATTTTAGCGGGTTGCCAGGGGAAGTTGATAGCTTACCCCTTGGCACAACTACCCTGGTTACACTAGCCTAGATGTCAGAGATTGCCTAGCTACTTTCATGGCCATCTCAAACGAGGGATAAAGTTCTTGAGTACCTTCGACTGACCCATCTTCTCTTAAAACCCTAAATTGATAACCAAGTGCCGGTGTGTAGAACACCATTAGCACTTGTCGCTCAAAACCTAATACTTCACAAATTTTGAACCCAGAAGTTGTCATCAATATCTGTCTCATCGCTCGATACTATTATTATTCCCGATTTATGACGCACAATTCGAATAGGTCTTCCCTACTCGGATAGTAGTGATTCCCGTGCGCGAACGCGCAGCGCCACGAAGGGATCGCCGCTTCTAGGTAAACCTGAACTTCCCCTTTGACAAAATTCCATAACGTATGCTGCATCAGGGATAGAAGGAATTTGTCACCCCCGCTTACTGGGTACAAAATAGAGAAATATCTAATAAATCTAAGACTTTCTGTTGGAGTTCAGTTGGTCGAGTTATCTTGGAAAAAATATATTGTCCACTTGGTAATTTACATTGTACTGTACTCAAACAAATTGTTCCTAAATCTTCCATTAAAGTACGGAAGCTATGAACGGGAAAATTATCTTTTCCACGTTTTTTTCTATCTTTAGCTATGGCTATATCACTACGACAAGCTTTGATAATATCTTGATTGGGGTGCGTATAGCAGAGTTCCGCACCACTATCATCAATTTTTTCATCTTCAAACAATAAAGAAGCTAGTTCTTGTTTTAAATGCCATTCTACATAGTAAGCTAACATACACAAGAAGATATGAGCTTTAACTCTGTCTCCCTTGTAATGATAAATTGGACGCACTTTTAAATCGATAGATTTATAACAACGAAAAGCCTCTTCTACGGTAGATAAACTTTTGTAAGCCTTGACGACTTCTACCCCATCCATCAATGTTTTATCTACAGAAGTTCTCAAAATGTAAACCCCATCTAAAGCGATTTCTTGGGCAATCAGTTCTTGTTTTCTTTGATAAGTGAATTCGGACTCAGTTATTTCTAAGTTATAATATTTATTAATTTTATATTTGTTTAATACCTTGCCAACCCTTAAGGCTATCTTATCCGCACCTTTTAAGGCTCGTTTTTCTCTTTTTGTGGCTTGAATAATCAACTCGAATTGTTCTTCTACTATTTTAAGCAACGTTTCTCTCTGTTTTTGATTTTTTTCAGCAACCAAAGGATTTCGACAAGCAATTAATCTTTCCGAAGGGTAATCTTTACTTTCAAATTCGACTAGATTTACCTCGTCAAATAATCCTAATTGGATTGCTTCTACTTCAGCTAATTTTTTAAGGCTTGTTCTAGTTAGACCAGTAATATAATCTAATCCTGGTAAGGGTTTGACTAATTCATCAATTTTTGAAGAAGTTAAGATCCCTCTATCCGTTACCCAAATGACATTTTTAATACCAAATCGTTTTCTGACTTTTTCTATTTGTCCAGAAAGCGTGCTACTATCTGAGGTATTTCCCTCAAAAACTTCTACAGCTATCGGACAGCCATTCTTATCACATAGCAGTCCAAATACTATCTGGGTTTTTCCCTTTTTCTTATCTCGATTATATCCATACTTTCCCAATGCACATCCAGAGCCTTCTAGATAAGTTGAGGTAACATCATATAGAACCAATGCTCCAGACTCTAAATGTAAACTCGCTAACTTATTTTCAATTTTTTCTTGTTTGTCTAATAACCAGTCCAGAGCATCATATAATTCATCTTCATCAGCCTTCTCTAGATTTAATATCTCTCCTAAACTATTACTACAAGTCTCCCGATTGAATTCTCTTACTGTTGCTAATTTGGATTTAGGATTGATAATTCTAGCAATTATCATCGCCACAACTAAGTTTCTAATTCGAGATGGACTTTCTCCAATAATTTTGTCTAGACCTAACTTTTTAACCATTTCTACTATGACCATCACATGACCGTGAGGCAGGCTTCTTATTACCTCAAAATTATCAGGTATCGCTTCGGTCATTGAAACCGACGCGCCTTTCAATACGAGTTTCATATTATCAATAATTTCCTCGGGCAAAGAAGATAAATTAGCCAGAGTTCTTTTTTTAACTTGATTTCCCTCTCTATAGGATTCACGAAGAAGGACAGCCGGGGGTGAATTTCTATTAGGCACTCTTTCTATATACATGACTACAATTTTAGCAAAGCTCCCCTTCTTCTGTCTATTAAGAAATGTTACATTTTACATGGCTACAGAAGAAGCGGCTAATTTCTATATCCGTTGATAAATCGGAACTTCCCCCATACAAAAGTATTAAAACCATGCTCAAATTGTTGTCCAGGAACAATTTGAGCAATTGTACTAAGTGAATTTTGTGTCCATGTAAGAGATTGGCCAATCTGAGCGATCGCATTATCCCTCTTCCGTCACTCTGGCAAAACCTTTGCTATTTCTAAGTTCCAGAACCTTTTGATAGTATGCGAACTGCTCCGCAGCAGCTTTGCTGTTCGCTCAATTATTTTCTCCTAAGAAATCAAAATTTTGGTCAAATCGCTCAAACTACGTGGCCATAAAGTTTCTAGTGATCGCTATCTCCGAGAGTGACGGAAGAGGGTTAGTAACGGTTGCAGTTGGAACTGAAGCTTTTAATGAAAATGAATATAAAATAGTAAAAAGCATAGCAAGTATCATTATTCCAACCGATTTTCTCCTTTAACTTCTTAATTTATTAACCATTGAAATAAAAATCATGAAATTATCTAATCATACTGTTTTAATTACAGGTGGAACTGCTGGAATCGGTTTAGAGCTTGCTCGTTCGTTTAAAAAACGAGGTAACGATGTAATTGTCTGTAGCCGAAATCCTAAACGACTTACTTTAGCAGCAGAAGAACTAGGCGATATCGAAACAATACAATGCGATTTAGCGAAGGACGCTGATCTGTATACTTTGGTCGATAAAGTTTCAGCAAGAAAGCAAAAACTTTCTATTTTAATTAACAATGCTGGAGTGCAATTAAACTATAATTTTTTAACCAATAAACTCAAATTAGAAAAGATCGATTGGGAAATTGCCGTAAATTTCAACGCTTTAGTTAAATTAACTAATCTATGTTTACCCTTACTACGACAAAATCCTGAAAGTGCAATTGTTAATGTGTCTTCTGGACTAGCGTTTGCTCCTAAACAAAGTGCGCCGGTTTATTGTGCCACAAAAGCGGCTGTTCATATTTTTAGCAAAACATTTCGCTACCAAATGGAAGATGCAGGTCTTAATATTGCCGTTTTTGAAGCTATTTTACCTTTAGTGGCTACAGAGATGACTAAAGGTCGAGGAGAAGGACACAAAATAAGTCCAAAACAAGTGGCTCAAGAAGTTGTAAGCGCAATGGAAAAAGATCAATATGAAATTTATGTGGGCAAAGTTAAATTATTAATGCTTGTCCGACGTTTTATTCCAGAATTAGCCGAAAAAATCCTCCGTAATAGTTAAACCTGATCAACTCAGTAAATTTTTTTAAAAGCCAATGAACAAAAAATATTATGATGTCGTAATTGTAGGACTTGGCTGACAAAAAAACGGGGAAAAAACAACTCGCAACTGATGCGATAATTTTTGAGTTGGAAGAGGGGAAAATTAAATACTGGCGTGAATACATTGATACACAAACCTGATCGCGCTCCTGACCCTTCTTTTTTGGGAGCATCCCATTTTTGTAAGTGCATAGCTCTTTCGTCACGATAGGCAAGGGTTTTGGCGACCATAAAATGGTTAAAGTGCTTTCAATGGGATGCTCCCTAGTTTTATCTCTCAGACGACTTTTTACATAATTTTTTAAGAGAGGTAATTGAGGAATTTGGATTAAAGGATTTTTTTTGAGAATAGCTTGAGCAATTTTAAGAGAATCAGGAGTAGCACGATTAATCAGTTCGATCAGTTCTGCTACTTTCTTTCTTGCTTCTTCCTTCATCTTTTTCGATTTACAATAAGCTACAATAACATTATACATTAATCATCTTTTTAAAATCCTGAAATATCTCAGCCGACAAAAGGTTTTTCGGGAATGTAATTTACCAACTTGGACCACAAAAACTTTTATTTTCACAGATTGCTCATTATTAAACCATGCCTTATAGTCAATTTACTACTGTGAGTAAAGTTAAAGAAACTTTCAATTTATCCACTATTGAGGGCGAACGTTTTTTACCTGATATTGCCCCGATTAATCCCTCTGAAACTTTAAAAAACTTTTTAGCCGAAAGCTTACCGGTTGCGATCGCAACCGGCAGCGAAAAAGCTCGTTCTGAAGGAATTGTCTATCCAGTTTTATTAGAAGTTCGACGTTTGCTAAACCGTCAGATTAGCCTGTTTTCGGGTGAAGATTTCACGGTCGATGAAAGTGTTGGACTTAATGGCGTTTGTGATTTTCTCCTCAGTCGTTCTCCCGAACAAATTGATATTGAAGCACCCGCCGTCATTATTATTGAGGCGAAAAAGGCTGACCTCAAATCGGGTTTGGGTCAATGTATTGCTGAAATGGTTGCCGCCCTACGTTTTAATGAAATTAAAAATAAGTCCATCCCTACTATTTATGGCTGTGTCAGCAACGGGTCCCAGTGGCGTTTTTTAAAGCTTCAAGGACAAACTGTCACTATTGACCTCTTTGACTACTCTCTTCCTCCCGTAGAACAAATTCTGGGTTTTTTGGTTTGGATGGCTCAAAACTAATTTGTCCCTTCTATACATTTAAGCTATAATCGTATAATAACGGCTCTATACTGCAACCTTTTTTTGAATAATGAAAAATGTGACAGACAAAAGTCTAAAGATAATTTTATGAATAATTTTCAACAGTTTCAAAGCAATAGCGCTCAAAAGCCAATTACTAATTTTCCCCACTCCCAACTGGCAACCTATCGAGAGACCGCTAAAACCAATTTACAAAAAAGTCAGATACAACGGGCACAAAGACGAGAAAAAGCATGGCAATTAGTTGAAGTAGCAACCTCTTTGTTAAAAGAAAAATTTAGAGCCACTAAAGTTATGGTATTTGGCTCGCTGCTAGAGCAAGATCGTTTTAATTTATGGTCTGATATCGATATTGCTGCATGGGGTATCTCCCCTGAAGATACGTTTCAAGCCATAGGAGAAGTAAGAGAATTGGATGAAACTATTGAAATCAATTTAGTAGATGTTGAGACTTGCCAATCAGAATTATTAGAAAACATTTTGCTCAAAGGAAAAGTGATGTGATTGAAAGTTATAGAGTTTTGGCAAATCGTATTCGTTTTGAGTTAAACCAGTTAGAACAGCTTATTATCCGATGTGAAAGAGGGATGAAGGCTTATCAAAATACTTCAGAAAATCGGGATTTATTTTTAGATTCAGTAGCCTTAAGTTTACACGATTTATATACAGGACTAGAGCTTATTTTTTCTAAAATTGCAACGGGAGTAGATGGCCATATGCCGGCAGGACAAGAATGGCATCGAGATTTATTAATTCAAATGAGTTTAGATATAGCCCAAACTCGTCCAAAAGTAATTTCAATTTCAACAAGGGAAGCTCTTGATGAATATAGGCGTTTTCGTCATGTGGTAAGAAATGTTTATTCTTTTAATTTAGATGCTAAAAGACTTGAGCCTTTAATCGAGCGCTCACGCCCTATTTTTACACAAATACAGCAAGAGCTATTCAGTTTTGCTGATTTATTAGAGCAAATAGCTCAGTGAAATTTTGAAAGTTAACTTATTGTGTATCTTTTAAGCGATCAGAACCTCTTAAACCTCCACTATGTTTCACCTAAGTCTCTTTATCTATCTTGTTCATCAAGGACTAAGGCCTCATTCATCACTCTTTCTCGAAAATAACGGCTCAAATCTGCTGGTGTCCTTCCTTCAATTTGACGATTTGAATCACTTTCTTCTTGATTTTTTGGATGGCTCAAAACTCATTTTGCCTTTTTATACATTTTAGCTATAATTGTATAACAAATGCTCGATCTCAATTTTTTCTAATTATGACATCGGCTTTTCTCGATTCCTATGACCTAACTAGAGAAGAGATTATCGCTCGTTACCGCAGTCGCATTGTCGCATCTAAGCGTTCTAAACTGAGTAAAGGCGAATTAGAACAATTAATCCTACATTTCATCGAGGGACTGAAAACTCTCTGTGAACCATCAGTGATCAAATTGCTGTGCGATGCTGAGATCGCCCTTCTACAAGAAGGTTATGCCCAGTCTACTGTGGCTTTTGATTATCTGCCTAAATATCGTAAAGCTATTGAGAATGCGATCGCTTCTAAGATAATTCCTATTACTGCTACCAACAGCCATCACTACATTCATACTCAACGGGTTACGGGGATAGAAGAAGAACGAAGTGAACACTACGCTCTTACTTACCTCAAATATGATGAGGCTACTTATGAATCCCTCGACTCCCGTAGTCAACAAATTAACCGTCATCGCCAATTAACTCTTAAAGGAGTTAACCCAAACCAATATTTGGAGCAACTCCATCACCTGCTACAAAGCCAGGATCAATTTGCCCTCCATCATCAGGCGATCGCTATCGCCGGATTAACTGGCCGCCGTATTGGAGAAGTCGTAGCTAGAGGCAAGTTTACTCTCTCAACCCATCCCTATTTACTTCGCTTCCTTGGTCATTCTAAAACCGAGCGAGATGCTTACGATATCGTGACTCTAATACCGGCATCGGAGTTATTACCATTCATTGATCAGTTTCGCTCTTCATCAGAAATTAAGCCGCTCAACCAATTGGAACCGGAAGAGTTAGCCACACAAATCAATAAATTTAACGTCCAAATTAATCGAGAGTGTAACAAACACCTCGCAGAGATTGTACCTGCCTTAGAAGGAAAGGAAAATATTAGTGTTCATAATTTACGTTCTCTTTGGGGGGTGATCGCTGCCTATTTTTTCTGTCCCCCCTCCTCTCATGAATACCCCTTCCTTCAACATTACCTCGGTCATGTGATGGAGAGTTCGGCTACTGGTCATTATTTCCGGTATCGCTTAGTTGATGCGGCAGGTGATTATTTAGAGGACCGGGGCATACTGATTCCTTCCCAAGGAGAATTACCAAAACCTCCTGCCGATGAGGGACATTCTACACAGTCTCGCCGCGACGAGAATAACTGTATAACCGACTCGGTTTATACAAATATTAGCGAAGAGAGAGAAAGGCTATTGAATAGCGATAACTATTTAGAGGTACTGACAGGTTTAATGGCCGTGACGGGGAGAACCCCGGCTGAGTTATTTAAGTCCGCCGTCTTTAAACCGGACGCATCCGACCCCAGAGCGGTCTTATTCTCATCAACTATTACCAATGTTCATTACCGCCTCGTTACTCTAGTTGATGCGATTCTTGTTCTAGAAGCCATTCAACGGTTAAAGAAATTTCAAGAAGCTCAATTCTTACTCTACCAAACTCCTGAATTTATTGATTCTCACTGTTTGCCTAATGTGCAGCAAGTTATCGCCAAACATTTTCCTTATCAAAATATTGAAGAAATGAAGGACGCTTATCATCAAGGGGCTGGACCTTTAACTTTGGTACCCTTAAACGATGATGATACTCTTATTCAACTGAGTCCAGAAATGAGGACACAGTTAATGGCGATCGCCGACCGACTCTCATTCAAAGGTAGCCACACTGATATTATCAATGCTCTACTCGACTGGGTTACAACACAACTCGATTCCCAATCTGGGCAGATTCCGTCGAGTTCTCCCCTTTTAGCCACATCCTCAGTCATGGAGACTGTCAATTACCAAGCCCAAACTTTAAGTTGGTTGACCACTGAAGTTACTCATCTTCGACAACAAGTTAGTCAATTAGAACTTGAAAATAGAGAACTTAACTCCCAACTTCACGCCGCCAACCAACCGAACTGTGAACTCGAACACTTAAAAGAAGATCATGCCGCACTAGAACATTCCTTGAAGGCGGCCAATCAAAAAATTGAGCAGTTTAAGCGGCTATTATTTGATGAGGATCAACCCACTCCTCCTCCTCAGACAACTTCAAGTAGAGATGACAATTTATCACCTCCAACTGCATCCTTCCAGTGTGTGATAGTGCCAACCCCTAGTCATGAAGCACCCCCATCTACTCCATCCCAATCTCCAAGCGAAAAAATCCCCCCTCAACCAACTCACAAAAAACCGACAGGATCATCAAACTACCCACCCGCTCCCCTTCGCACCGGAGTTTCTCAAAGCAGTCGGGCCTATCAGAGGGCGAATGCTATCTTTGAAAAAATACAGCAGTGGAATCAACAACATCCCCAATCTACTTTTGCCCTTAATGCTGGTTTATTAGAGCAAACTTTCGGCATTCATCGCGCTGTGGCTAAAGAATGGATCACTCAAAATAGGGAACTTATCGAGCAATATCATCTCTCCATTGGGGTTGGTAATGCCAGGGGTCATAATCGGGGCAAAGATACTACTCCTCTTCAAGCCTTTGTTAGGGAGCAGTGAAAAAACTGCATTTGCTGTCGAATCTCAAATTAAATGACGCGAGCGCGAATCTATCTCATTCAACAAGCCGACTTAAACTACTTATATCAATCGGATGTACACTCTCCATTAGATCTAAATAAACAAAAGCTTGTTTGCCATCAGGACAAATACTTTGGATAGTACCCTTCCAGTCTTCATTATGGATAACGCGATCTCCAGGTTGAAACTCAATACCCAAGAGCCAAGATAGACACTCGAGCAATATGACATCACAACTGAAGCACTGGTGAAGTGATTTTTGATATTTATTAACCAGAATTTGCGCGAAGAAATCCTTGCTCCACCTTAATCTTTCTCGATGGAATTTGATTTGCCGCATAATTTCATCGAAACTAGGGGCCTCAGTGACGAAGGGCGTGACGACCTGGGTGACGGCTCCTGTGGCCACCTCAACTACTTGCTCTGACTGGTTTGTGGTGGCGGTGACGACCTCCCCCTCTAAATGATCGTCATTATTTTTATCTGCCGATGGAGGAGTAGAAGAAGGAATTTCTTCTGCCGCACTTGGGGGGTCATCAAATACGGTTAAAGGGGGGTCATCTTCGGGTGTCTCAACTAATAAATTTTCCTTTGCCTCCAAATTAATAGCCTTGTCGTCACTGCCGTCACTTAAGAATGCAGGTAAGGGTTTAAGGTCGTCACCCCCGTCGTCACCCCCGTCGTCACACCCGTCGTCACCCCCGTCGTCACTTTCGAAGTTTTCGAGCAATTCATCTAGACAGGGAATTTCAAAATCATGAAGAGTTCTTAGCCGCACTCCGGTGATAAAGCGCCCCTGGTTGGTTTTAACCTTCTCTACGTCCCTTTTGAGAGTCCCTTTGAGCAATTCGATGAGATTAGCACTAAAATTGTCCTTGGTTAGCGGCTGACGACCACTGCGCTTGATATGATGACAGTATGAGCCAAATAAGGTTGAGGTGGTTGGGTCGTAATCCAAATTATCCCATTCCCTGGCATTGCTACCGATTTGGGTTCTGGCTGTAACTTCGAAGACGATTTCATCATTGAGCCAACTCGCCAGCCCATCAGATCTAATCTGTGATTCCCACAAGGTCTTGGAAATGACCTGTTTTTTGTTTAAGCCCTTTAAGGTCGCTTCGATTTGGGTTTCAGGGATAGAAAGCAGATAATGAGTAAAAGCGGATAATTCTGGTTCAAATTCCTTCTCTAAGTTACGAACTTTTCCATCAGGGACGGCTAACTCAAAAGGAACCATTAAAACTCGTCTCGTTAACCAGCGCCCACTGCCGCTATGAAATATGGGATTATTGCTCGACACAGCGCACATCCCTTCAAAACGGAAGTTGAAGCCGTCTTTATATAGCCGCCTCCCCCTTAATAAGTCTTGCCCAGTTATTTTCTTAAAGTTGGAGATATTCTTGCCAGCACTATCTTGGTCAGGAAAAATGGCTAAAACTTTCCCAAATGCTTCGGCTACGGCATCTTTCTCATTTAGGCTGGTGAAATCGAGTGAAATAGTATTTTGTTGCCCAACGAGTGCCACTAACAAGTTCATGAAAGTGCTTTTGCCACTTCCACCGGTGCCAATTAGATGTAAAAACTTCTGGAGATCTGCACGTCTCCTTAACACTGCCGCCGCGTAACAGAGTAATATCTGTTTATGAGCGGCGTTGCTCCTGGTAGCTTCGGTTAACCAGTTGTCGATCTCGGTCCATGATTGGAGGGGTACGTTGTAGGGACGAGGTAGAACCCAGGTTAAATAATTATTCGGGCTATGCTCAATCGTTTTTCCTGTATAAAGGTCTAAAACACAGTCAGAGAATGGTAGTAGATTGGGCGTTTTTGGCCATTCCTTGATGTAGAGTGCTTTCCTAAGTAATTCCTCAATACTATTGAGGTAAGAAGAGTTAAACTCATAGTTACGTGCCTGTAGAATATGATAAATTTGCGTCTGAATATGTAAATTACTGACAGCTATCCATGCTCCGCCCTTAATTGCTTCGTCTTGGTACTCCATCCACGTATTTGCTTCGTTGTTATATCGAAACTTATTGAGGTAGCGTTCGGCTATTACGGAGGCAATTCGGTTTTGTTTGGGCAGTGCTGTTTGTTGAGTAGGGGTATTTTCTTCTACTGGCGGTGACTCATGCCGCGATAAAACAGCTTCATGTATGGCTAGTTCTAATCGCTTGATAAATTCGTCTCCTGTCATTCCCTGAGTTAACCCCCACTTTACCCAATCGGCTATGTCTCCAGTTTCGGGGATATCCGCCCATATTTCAAGGGGTTTTAAGATGAGTACGGGAAATTTTACTTTACCCGATGCGGCTAAAAGTTTTTGCGCCTTGCGCTGTCCGTCGTCGTCATTGTCAGGCCAGTAAACTAAGCCGGTGACTCCATTGTTTTTTAATTGGGTTAGCCATGTGCCTAGATCCACTTCGCCCCAACAGCCGCCCTGCATTGTGTTGGAGACTAGCATCAGACTTCGGGCAGCTTCTACGCAAGTCTCGCCCTCTACCCCCAAAACCCATTTGTTAGTGCTATAAGTGATCGCTTCCTCTATTCTATAAGCCGGCCATCCCTGCTGTCCTTTGGCATTAATCCACTGACCCTCTGCATTCTGATGATACGGCAGAGTTATCTTAGTCTTCTTCTTGATTTTGATACGATTGCCACTCTCATCATAATGTTCAGTGCGTTTTACATACTGGGTTGGAGAATAGGGGTACTTGATTACAATGTCATAGCCCCATGACTTTGTAACCTTTTCCTTTTCTGGGTGTGTTAACTCGTTAGGTAACGTAGCTAATTCAATTTCTCCCTCTGGGATGGGGCAAGCAATGGGTTTAGAGATTTTTTTAAGCCGCCCCTTTGACTTTATTTCCCCTTGACTTCCCCGTAAAGCGTAAATCGGATAACCATCTGATGATTCCTTGATGTGTTTCCATGAACGGGGAGCAACAATCGGGTCTGTTCGGCGACATACTACCGCTTCAGAGTTGTCCGATGCCGAACACCAGTCGGGCTTGCCGCATAACGGACAGGGACTATCGGGCGTTACTTCTGCCCAGTTCGCTTGTGTCAATACCATTTTTTCTTCTCCTCATGGGTTTGCTATTCGAGGAGATTCCCGATCGATGGGAGCCACTAAGTTTAGACCTGCCTTATGATCTAAATATATGTAATGTAAAACTCTGGATTGAGTTTCTGAGTCTGGTTAAGGATTTAACAAAGCCTCATCAGACAGGTTTTGACGTAACTTACTGACCGGGAATTCTCCAGTTTTCTAATTAATCACTGGTAATAGAAGACCTTTCACCGTTATTGACTGATAAACGGTTACTTTTTCGTATCTCTTCATTTAGCTCAGACTATCTAATTATTTCTATCGCTCTTAGCCCTGTTAGAGGTGGCGTTTTTGCTAATTGTTCAGCGATGAGCCGCCAATTTTCACAAAAAGACTCTCTATAACTATTGCTCTTTGACGAAATAGTTTAGTATAATCGAGCCAATGAGTTAGTGCGAGCCGTTCCATAGAAACTTTCTCTATAAAGAAAGGGGATTATGGGGCTGTATCATTCGTATACAGAACAAGGTCATAATCTTAGAGGTTTAATTCCTCTCCTCCGAACCACAGGAGTGAATGCGTAACCCACATTTTAAGGCTATTGGTTAACCTTATCTTGCGGTGCATGGGTTAAATGGGAGTAAAACGAAGTTACTAGCTTATCCTTCCTAGCGAAGCTACTCAAGGTTAACGTACAGTAATTAACTCAATCACGTCGTTATGGCGCTGCGAGAGAAAGTAACTGGTAAATTCTACATTCACAGTAGAATCCCTCAGAGCGGTGATGGTCTACCTGGTATATACGGGAGTAACTGAGTCACCGATATCGGGTACACTCAGCAGTTTACAAACAATGAGACTGGACTGCATTAAAGTAACTCGTTAATGTGTCGTGGAGTCTAAAAGTCCCGGCGTAATGTTAGAGCCTAAAAGTAGCCAGAAAGGATTATGATCAACGGAAAAACGTTTACGTTTTCTGTCTTTACTGACATAGAGTTTTACCAAAACCTAATGTCACTGAGACAAGGTTAACCAGCCGTATGAGCGTGAACTGTACGATATCCTAAAAAGCCAATGCTGTCAATCGAAAGATAAGGGAAAATCATAACCCGACAGATATGCTTACGTAGGATAAGTTCCGTGTAAGTCACGACCTAGTAATCCTAATAAGCCTAATACTCAGTGAAGAAACCTAAGACACTTCCAAGAGTGGGATATAGGGAACGAAAGGCGTTACACAGACTAAGGTTCCAAGAGGCAACTCGATAGAACTGCTGAAGCTCGAAAGGCGTAAAGGACACGGACTAGGAGCCGTATGAGCGGGAAACTCTCACGTGCGGTTCTGAAGGAGAGGTGAAGGTTGGTGACTTCCTCATCGACTCTAAGTTTTCTTAACTCTGGTTCATAGTTCCCTCCTTCGATGCCGAACGGAGAAACAAATGAAAATCTCTAGGTAGAATCGTCGTCATAAAGTTTCCTAGGCTTAATAGACGGCGATTCGGTCGTTTTAGAGGATTTTCTTGTAGTCTCTCAGTTGACATAACAGTAAACAGAAAATATTTACTAGCATACTACGTTCATCTCTGCATTCCAAGCTCGTCTGTGTAAATTGAAACTTAATTCGCCACCCGTTACCGTTTTGGGATAACTGAGCTTAAGTCCTTGCCTAGGAATTCTCAATTTTTTGTATGAAGCTTAGGTTTCTTCTTCTGAGCTTTTTTGTGAAGCTTCTTCTTGTTCTTTGGCTTTCGTAACCAGATACTCCACACAGTTAGCTATAGAGCGAATTTCTCGCTCGGCTTTAGCGTTGAGCCACTCATACACATCGGGATTGAAATACACCGTCACCTTTGGTCTTGCCACCGTTGCGCCACTTACTGTCATTTTTTCTTTCCTCTCTATTTTAAGGTTGTCTTGACTCTCTGTTCCATTTTAACTCAATTAACTCATTTACGTTATTTACCTTAAACGGGAGGTGGTTAAGAGGAAATGACGAACGCTCCCTCGACACTGACGGGAAAGCCCCTTGACTCCCTCTCGTTGGTGGTTGTATTATGGAGCTATACAACCACTAACAACTATCCATGAACCCCCAGATCCTACAACAACAGATAGACTCAATTGAACGCTCAGGCGTTGTTGCTCCTCCCAATACCTGGATCTCCAGCTATGTAGTAACAAAAAAAAGCGGTAAATCCTACAGATACTACCGTCTGATGACCCATAGACGGGACGAGGAGGGTAAATTAAAGAAGAAGATGCTTAAATACCTTGGAGCCGAAGATAGCAAAGCCTATAAAAAGATGGTGGCTGCTATCAAGCGTCGCAACCGCATTCAAGCCCTACAGAGGCAACTTCTTCGGTTGATGGCTCAAGGGCAGCCTCAACCGAGACGGAGGAGCAGGGGAAGTTCAGCCGTCAATAGTCCACTAACTACTTCCGATAGGATGTTACTGGTTCAGCTACAGCAGCAGTTAACCGAGTTAATGGTAAGATTCGAGCAATTTGAGAGAGAAATGAAAAGAATGCAGAATTCTTCTGTCAAATCGTCTTAACCATTCTTCTCCCGCTTTTAACATAAAAGTTGTGTACAAAATTTTTCTGGATTTCTTCACATTTTCAACAGCCTAGAATTCAGTAAAAAAAACCCAATTCTGCTGCCATCACGGAGCAGGTTGAACCGATGTGGCCAGCGATCACTGTAAATTTAAGTTTTTAAAGATTGATTTAATTTATTTTAAACAAGGGATAAATTGATCGTAAAATTGATACTTAAGCTCGGACACCCTCTCCTCAATGCTGATACAGTAAAGCAGCGCCTCCTCAGACGGAATTAATCTAAATAAATGAATCGCCAACTCTTGAGAATGAGTCAATCCTCCCAAAAAACTTTCTTTTCCCAAATCCGAGTTTCTGGCATCATGGATCATGTGAAAATAATAAAATTCCGATCTGACTTTATTATCGGCTTTTCCCGTTGATAAGCGTTGAGAAATTCGGGGCCATAGACATGAATACTCAACAGCAACAAGTACCTCTGCCCAAAACCGAAGAAATACCACCAGCCCGGCTTGAAAATATTTTTCATTAAGACAATTGCTCATTAAGTTATAGCTGTCTTCTCTAACTCTTTTAGTTACAGGAGTTTCAGGCGAACTTAAAATCATTTTATAACTCGCCCCAAGATTTAGCAGATCCTGAAAGAGTAACTCTCGATGAGAAGGAAGTGGAACACCTTTCGTATTTCGAGGGTACTCCTCATTAAGAATCCCTCTAACAGTTCGTTTTATCTCTTCATCTCTAAGGGCATCAATGACAAATTCATAAATATTAACAATCGAAAGGGATAAGAAACGGCGTTGGATTAAAACTTCCAAAAACTCATTCCACGAGAGTGTATCAAGATGGACAAAAAGAGGATGCGCTCTAAATTTCTCAATCAATGAGATTTCCAATCTGTTAATTTTTTCAATCATAATATTTAACTCGTAAATAAAATTTTGAGATCGTTTCTCCAATTTGTCTGATGTTCTGGATAAAATCGGCGTGACACTTGCCACATTAATTCAAAATCCTTTTGTAAGGTCTGAACTATCATTTTATTAGAAGCCTTAAGATTAAGTTCTAATTGGAATGTCTTAACCGCAAGAGCGCCATGAAAAAAAACTCCTGCTAGGAGATAATTTCCCGCTCTATAAATGGCTAAAGATGGAAGGGTATCATAAAGTTTGATTTCGAGAAGTTTAGGGTTATCTATAACTTTTATAATTTGTTCTAAAGTTTCTAAATTCGCAATCACACAATCCCGAATATCGATTTCATCAGCAAGACTGGTATCAGCATACTTCCTTAAAACATCTTCTCTCAGTTTAGCGGCTTCGGAATAAGGCCAGGCCAGCAATATTCGGATCTGGACATCATTTTGAAGGCATTGAATAAAATGTTCAAAGTAGTCATTTAGATTTGGCGCAAAGGTTTGAAGTATATCCACTTTTTTCGGCTCTTGCTCATCGGAATTAATAACCTCATAAATAGCTTGTCCAAATTGCTCTTTAGGAAAACTGGGATAAATATAACTCAGACCGATTTCTGAAAAAAAAAGCTCTTTATTCTGATATTGAAGATATTTTTCAGTAAGATATTTATGAAGTTGCGGCAGTTTATGCCCGTTGCCGGTAATCTGAAATTTTTTATAGATATTTTTTAGCCTTTGAGTAAAAGCTTCTTCTTCAATATTTGAATATAACGTGATGTAGGTTTGTAATAGCTCATTTTTCGTTGGGCATTGACTTTCTTCTAAGCACATCACTACCTCGGTTTCCCGAGGGGTCAGTTCATATTCTCTTCGTTTACATAGCACTTCCAAAAAGTTTCTCCAATTCATAAAACCGGTTTGAAATTAAACTAGGGGGAGTTAAGAAAATTTACTTAACTGCTGCTACTCTTAAATAAAACAAAGTAGATGCCGATGTCAAGGGAATAATCATTACACCCAGTTACACTTTAACACCCCTCTTTTGATTTCAGCAGGGGGAGATTACACTTAACTACATTTGCCCAATATTTACTGATATCTAGAAATGTTCGATGATCATTGAATAAGACGATAGGCGATGGCGATATTTTGAAATATTGCCTACCCGTTATTTAGTATTCAGTCCCCAATAGCTGCTTTTAACCAATGATGAACGAATCACAGTTAGAACTCTATCAACGAATACAAGCCTTTACCTTGGATGATGACACACAGGCTCTCTCATTTAGTCAACATCTGGCTCGGTCAAATAGATGGCAAATAGGTTACACTAAACGAGCTATCGATGAATATAAGAAATTTACTTTTCTGGCAGTAGTGGCAGGACATCCCGTTTGTCCTTCAGATCAAGTCGATCAGGTATGGCACTTGCATATTTTTTATACCTATTCTTATTGGAATGACTTTTGTCTCCAGGTTTTGCAGTACCCTTTGCACCATCTCCCTACTCAAGGGGGTCAACAAGAGCGAGAAAAGTTTCATCACTATTATCGGATGACCCTTGAGAGCTATCATCGCTTTTTTGGTAAACCTCCTGAAGATATTTGGCCACCTCCATCTCGTCGATTTGGGTCAGATTTGCATCAACAACGCATTAATCTAACAGAATTCTGGATTGTTCCCAAACAACTGCCTCAAATAAAAATATCACAAATGACGCGAAATGTGGGAATGTTTCTGCTATTACTTGTCTTAGTTGGATGTTCTCCGGCAATGCCAGCTCGGTTTTTGGGGTTTGACGCTAGGTTTAAAACTTATTTAATTTTGTGTGCGATAGCATTGATCGGTGCTTATTTTTTAAGATGGTTTTTGCGAACCTCACAGACTGAATCGATTAAACCTCAGCTAGATCATTACGAAATAGCTTATTTAGCAGGCGGCCCCCAACGCGCTGTGGATTTAGCTATTACTAACTTAGTGCAGCAGCAATACCTCAAGCCTAAGCTCACTACTCGCTCTTTTTCCATTTTGAAAAAGTTACCCAACACAAGCTACTGCTTGGAACAACAAGTTCTATCTCAGGTGGTATTAACGCGAAACTTACTCGCTCTTCGTCAAGCGGTAACTCCAAAAACAATATTTTTGCGCGATCGCCTCCAAAAATATGGATTACTCATGAAAGGTAAACAAGCCAGAATTTGTTATCTTGTTCCAATTTTTATGGTTTTCGGAGCAATAATATTGGGGGGTTTCTTGATCACCCTAGACGCAGAAAATGTAGGGGAGTATTTTAAGACAATTATCTGCTTAGTTTTATGTAGCTTGCCGTTGGATAGCCCTCCTTTTCGGAGTCGGCAGGGCGATCTAATCTTAAGCGAGCTTAAGTCTATATATTCCACAGATATTGCTTACACCTTTGCCCTCTCTGGTTCAACAGCTTTATCAGGGGGTGTTCTAGACGATCTCAAACAAGTCTTTAATCCCCCAAGTAATAATACAGATGGGGGATGTGGATGTGGTTGCTAAAAAGGTTCTTTCTTCAGAGTATTGGGAACAATGCTACTTACAGGGAAAAACCCGGTGGGATACTGGGCAACCAGCTCCCCCTTTTGTTAGTCTTCTAAAATCATCTCAAGCTCCAACACCCGGCACGCTCGCTGTCTTGGGTAGCGGCAATGGACATGATGCTTTACTGTTTGCCGAACATGGTTTTGAGGTAGTCGGGTTTGATTTTGCCCCATCAGCAATCGCCAATTCTACATCTAATGCAAGATCTCGATGTCTATCGGCAGAATTCTTGCAACGTAATATTTTTGAACTTGAAGCGGAATTTAGTAATTGCTTTGATTATGTGCTTGAACATGGATGTTTTTGCTCATTTATCCCAGAACTTCGGCCACGATATGTACAGATTGTGCATTCACTCTTACGCCCTGATGGGTTACTGATCGCACTATTTTTGGTAAAAGGTAAGAGGGATAGACCTCCTTTTGGCATAGAACTGACGAATCTGCTCCTTCTTTTTGATGACTATTTTGAACCGTTAACCTTGAGTTTAGCACTCTCTCCTTTTAGATCCCGAAAAGGGCCAAAATATTTGGCATCTTTTCGAGTCAAAAAATCCGCTAATCCCGTAAATTCTCAATTACTCCCGGTTGGACTTTGGACAAAATTTAATTAAAGTTATTAGTTATTGGCTTACAAACCCTCTCCAACAGCGAGATAATATTTTATACTGAGTTTTGGTCGCGCTTGACAAGTATTAAATTTTTATTAAAATATCAAACTCTTTAACCCTTAGCAATCTTATTCATTTTTTTATTTTCTTGGGCATTCATAGATTTTAGTAGTTACGCATTGACAGAAAAATCAGCTTATGCGACTAAAGTATTTTTTTGTTCTAAGCGCTTAAGAATAAACTCTCTAGCAACTGCACTAGCTAGTCCTGCGGCTATGTCTCCTACCTTAAAGCCAAATTCTTCGCCTATTTGGAGCGAAGATTTCTTTAGAGTGGTTTGTTCGGTTTTTATGACTGGTGCTTGAGTATTGTATTTAATTTTTACTTTTGAAGTGGCTTCTCTTGCTTGTTCAAAAGTTTCGGCTACTACTAGGCCGACGATTTGCCCCCCATAGTGAATTTTGTTATTTGATAAGGGTAAGCGGGCTTCCGATATTTTTGATTTTACTTTCCTCTCATGACATAAATTTTGTGTGCAAAATTTTCGCATATTTCACAACATTTGAGGGCAGCCTAAGTTTTGCCCCCTCGACTCTGATTTAAATTTCAGTAGAAACCGAGCTTACAACCCTAAAGTGATGAGGTTAGCAAAGCCATTTTAAATTTTGCCCCTGAATTTTTAGCTCTCATCTAATGAGGGAGAGCTTTCCACCGACGGGATCACTAACAAAATTTCTCTTCGTCCCAATTTTTCTACCAATTCAGAAAATGATGATAATCCCAAAGACTGTGCGAGTGCCCTAGCACCGTTCCATCCTAGATCTGTAACTGTAATAGTTCTATTCTTTTTTGGCTCATCTTGTGCCAGGGGGCGACCCTCGTGTTTTAGGTTAGCAAGAGAATTGGGATGAGATCCTCGACCGATATAAGTCATTTTTATTTACTCTTTGACGAATTTCTCTACACCAAATGTATAATAGAAAAAACCCGATGAGCAAATCTTGTAATCTCGAATAGGCTCCTGAAAAACTCCAATTAACGCCGGCAAACCCCGATTGGTAGTTGAGCTTATAGCTAATTTATCCCCTAACCTTCGATAGCTGTCGAATAATTTGTTTTTAAACTTTAATTCCTACGTTATTGTCAAACATTTCTACTCATGTCCCACTCATTCGCCTCTAATTCTTTAGCTGTCGTTGCTGATGGTTATTTAACGAGCGAGGAAGAACAAGAATTGTTACAGCTTGAGGGCTGTATTGAACGCTCGTTCTACCAAGCTGGTCTGGCTTTAAAAACCATTCGGGATAAACGGCTTTACCGCTTTCTTTATGCTACCTTTGAGGAGTATTGTCGTGAAAGATTCGGGTTTGCACGACGGCACTCTTACCAGTTAATTGATGCGGCTGTGGTTATGGATAATCTTTTAGCCATCGAACCCCAGTACGAGCCGGGGGCACAAACTGAAAATCCCTTTGATCATTTGTGCGCCATTGGCGCACAAATTGAAAATACCTTCGATCATTTGTCGGCCAATGGCACACAAACTCAAACAATCATTTCAGACGAAACTCCTGCCGCTAAGAGCCTAGCGTCCCGACAAATTCTTCCCACTAGCGAACGACAGGTTAGGCCACTTATATCTCTTAATCCCTCTCAACAACGAGAAGCTTGGGTTAAAGCCGTCAATCTTGCTCAAGGAAAAGTTCCCAGTAATCGCATCGTCAGTCTTGTAGCCGACCAAATCCGCTCCTCGACAGCACCCGCCCCGGATAGCTCCCATACCGACCACTTAAAATTTAATCCCTGCGGTAAATTTAATCCCTGCGGTCTGGTAGAGATCCATGCTTCAACCAACCCAACAATTCATCAACGCCTTGGACGCATTGCCTGTATTAAAGAAAAAACCCTAGAAGTCTGGGTGCGTGATATGGAGCAAATGGTGATGAATAAACATAGTCTCAAACATAACCAAGTTCAACCAATCTTTTTTGAACAAGAGCCTTCCATCAAAAACATCGTTGAGCGGCTCACTCAATTAAGACAATTGCCCTTAGACCCCTTTGAAAGAGAAATTCTTAACCTTTTAGATAGAGTAGTAGATCTAACTCCGGTTGAAGAACAGTATTTAGCTTTGATAGAGCAGAATCATCGGGAAGTTCAGGCTATTTCTCCCTTAGACTCAGATCTTGCACCATTATCCAAAAGTCTAAACAACCGGATTTTTATAGGCAACTCAAACGGTTAGTGGAGCAACAACAGCCCAAACCGAAGTGTGGGAATAGGAGGGGTTCAACCGTCAATAGTCCACTAACTACTGGTGAACACGCTCACGTAGTGGCACTCCGCGCTCGGCTGTTATTGCTCTTTTTGCAGCAGCAGTTAACCGAGTTAATGGTAAGATTTGAGCTTTAAGGAGGCCACAAGGCTTGCTAATACAAATGATGCAGAAATAGTAAATTTATTTTCCCGTTTAGGCCAAGAAACTGTTGATCAAAGTTTTTCTATTCAAGTAGAAGTAGCAGGAAGTTATTTGTTAGGATTTGGGGTAGTAGATGTGGATAAAACGGAAAATTAGGATACAATCGTAAATGCTGCTCTATTAATCGATACAATAAATGTTACTTCTGTTCCCGAACCCCTGACAATTCTAGGATCGGGAATAGCTTTGGGATTTCGGTTTTACTTCAAAGGCAAAATGAACAAAAACTAGAGAATGATCAATAAAGAAAAATCACAAAAGATTACTTACTAAATCGTCCATAAACTCTTAAAGGGTAGCTTTAATTAATTCAAAAAAATTATAGTAACTAATAATTATGGTTGAAAAAATTACTGAAGATCAGTTAAATCAAATTGTAGCTGAAGTAGCTCATCTCAGTCGCCGTCGAGAAACAGAACTCGATCGCCAACAAGTTCAAGAAATTCTCCAACAATTAAATTTGCCATCAGAATTACTGGATGAAGCGATGATTGAGCTACAGCGTAAAAACGATTTAGCTGTTCAACAACACAGAAATTGGTTGATTGGAATAGGACTAGGTACCGTTTTAGTAATAGGAATTACTAGCACGGTAATTATTTCTCAAAATCATCAACAAAAGTTAGGGCGTATTAAAGTTTATGAAAGTCGCATTACTCAAGTTCAAGATAACGGTGAAAATTTAGTAATCATTAACCGACAAAACCATCCTGAAGTTTATTATCGTGTAACTTTACAAGATGCACCAGTAGGAGAAAAACTTTCACTAAAATGTAATTGGATAGACCCTAACGGACAAATCGCTCATCAAAATAATTACCAAACTCGTCAAATTAATAAAAGCGTTTGGCAAACTCATTGTCGTTATCAATTAAATATAGCTTCTCCTTCCGGAAATTGGCAAGTCCAAATGTCTTTAGGCAATCAAATATTAAACCAAAAATCCTTTACGGTTAAATAATAGTTTAACCCATTAATTGATTTTCACAACTCTTTTAACTTATGGACTTATGGACACAAATCGAACTTATTCCTATTGCATTTCATCTCAACACTCTAGTTAGTGACAAATATTTCATCGGCGTTTATCGGCGGACAATTAGAAAAACTACTTGTATATTGACAATGAACAAACCCTATCACTTTATCGGCTATTGGGGGCTTATTTCTCAAACAGAACAAGAAAAATTTAACAACATCATTAAAAATATCAGCACAACATCCTATAAATTTCAAAAACAAGAGACGTGGGGAATACTTTATTTAGGGGTTAAACAAATACCTTCAAGCACTAACATCAATCAAGGATTAATTGCTTCCTTATCTGCTGGTGGCATACCGAATCAATCAGATGCCTGGGTTACAGTGGAAAAAAATTGTCTAAGTTTAGGACGCGAAACCTTTGGTCGTGTTCCTTTGTATTGGACTCAATTCAATCAAACAATTTGGTTTGCCTCTCAATTTCAATTATTATTACCTTTAATTAAAAATCCTAAAATTAATTTTTTATCTTTATCTGGATATACCAGTTTTTCTTATATTCCTACTCCTATAACCCCGGTTGAAGATATTAAAGCCATTTCACCAGGAACGGAGCAAACTTGGCAGTTAAATTCTTCTTTGGAACAATTAGCAGAGAAACGTTTATTTCAATGGCATTCTTTACCTAAAGTAATCGGGGATGAAGAAACCGCTATTAGGCAACTACAAATACTTTTAAAAAAGACTGTTGAAGAACAATTATTAGATTTAGGAGATGAACCAGTAGGAATATTTCTTTCCGGCGGATTAGATTCTTCTATTATTGCCGCTTTGTTAGTGCAAGCAGGTCTTAAGGTTCGTGCTTATAGTCTTGATTTTGGTATTGAGGAAAATTCGGAATTAATTTATGCACAAGAAGTTGCTCAGTTTTTAAAAATTCCTTTAATTAAAGTTCCGGCTACAGCTAAACAAGTTAAAAAAGCACTTTTAGCAACTGTTAAAGCCTTAGATTTACCCTTTGGGGATGGGGTGACTGTGCCTTTATATTTATTAGGACAAGCCGCTAGTCAAGAAACGGCTATTATATTTAATGGAGAACATGGAGATCAATTATTTGCCGGCTGGACAAATAAACCTTTAATTGCCGCCAGTATTTACCAGGGAGAAAATAGCTTTACCCAGGAATATTTAAATACATTTCACCGTTTATATGGATATGAAGAACAAGTCTTTCAGTTATCGGTTTATAAACAAGTTAAGTTGTATAATTTAGACGAATGGCTAAAAGAAGCGCTCTGTGAGAGTTTTTCTAGTTGTTTTTTAGATAGATTACGTCGTGCTAATTTAATGCTCAAAGGAAGTCAAAATATCCAACCTCGTGCTACGAATGTAGCTTTTGCTCACGGATTATGGATTAGATCGCCTTTTTGTAACTTATCTCTAGCAGAATGGACATTTGGAGTTGCTGGGGAATTGTTTTTAAAGGGTGCTTGTGAAAAATATATTTTGAAAAAAGCGGTAGAATCTTGGCTACCTTCAGAAATTGTTTGGAGAAAAAAGCGAGGTATGGGAGTTCCTTTGACTCAATGGTGTTTATCCTCATTATGGTCAACCCTAGGTTATTGGCTAAATCCTCATAAACTGCAATCGGAAGGGATTTTTAACCCTGATATAGCTAAAAAAATTATCTTAGGACAATTAAGTGGTCAAATTCGCGGGCGTAGAATTGGGGAAATTTTATGGTTGTTGTTGATGTGGGAAGTTTGGCGGACTGAGGTTTTTCGAGAACAAGTTTCAGCAAAATCATTATATAATCCCTTCTGGTTGCCTTATCGGGGGTGGAAAATTTTGTCTAGCTTATCAGGAGATAAATAGATGGTTATTAATGAAGATTTTTCCCTACATAAAACCAAAACTGTTTCTTTTTCTTTAGAAGTGGCACAAGAGTTGTTAAAGATTTACCATTCACCTCTCTACCTTTATCAAGGAGAGGTTTTAAGGCAGGAAATATCCCATATTACCCGATCAATACCCTATCATAACACAAGATTTCAATTTGCAACAGTAACGAATGGAAATATTGCTCTTTTAAAGATATTTAAAGAATTAGGATGGGGGCTTCATGCTAACACGCCCGGAGATATTTATTTAGGATTAAAAGCAGGATTTAAATCGGATAATATTGTGTATAGTGGCAGTAATTTGAATCGTCAGGAAATCGAACAATTATTTAACTGGAATATCAAAATCTTAAATTTAGATAGTGTGTCTCAACTCCAATTATGCTGTCAGATATATGAAGAGTTAAAGGGCAAGTTAACGCCACCAAAATTAGGCTTTAGATTAAACTTACCCGAGTTAACCGGAGAGAGTAGAATTGGTATTCGTCCTGAAGAGTTTCCGCAAGCACTTTATATTGCTCAATCAGCCGGATTAAAAATACAGGGGTTACATTTTTATCGAGGTACAGGGACAAATGCCACTAAAGCATTTACCGGAGTGATCGAAACTTTAATAAAAACTTGTCAATTATTACCCGACTGGAATTATTTAGATTTTGGGGGAGGATTTGGCTATCGGTATCAACATCAAGGGATACAGTTTGATTGGGGAATATTTGGGGAAGCTTTAACCGAAGCGTTAAATAAACTGAATCGAAAAATCGAGTTAATTATAGAACCCGGTAGAGCAGTAATTGCTGCTTGCGGGACATTATTAGCTCAAGTCGTTTCAGTTAAATGGCAAGAAAATAAACAAATAATCGGAGTAGATACAACCGTTGCTAATTTATCAGTGCCTTCGGTTCATGGCGGCTATCGAGAAATTGTCACTTGGAAAGAAAATACAGAACAACTTTATTTGACGGATGTTTGTGGGAATACGACTTATTCGAGAGATTATTTAGGAAAAAATTGCCAACTTCCTGCCCTAGAAATTGGGGATATGATCGGAATTTTAGATGTAGGTGCTTATGGATATGCCATGTCTTCCCATTTTTTACATCGTCCTCGTGCGGCGGAGGTTTTATTGGAGGGAAAGACACATAAATTGATTCGGCGGCGGGAAGATTATAGTATTTTGTTAAATAATCAAGTTTTGACTTAAAAGCATTTGAAAATATGAAATGTATTAACTGTGGAACAGATAACAATCTTCGAGACAGAACCGCCAATAGTGGGCACTGCACCCGGTGTAATCATCAGTTTGCCTTTGAACCTACGGCCATGACACAAGGGATAAAATTTACTGATCCATTTTTTGCTAAACTGCTGAATGATATTTCGGTTAATAAAACCCTCTACTTTACTCCCAAACAATTACTATACTTTTTAGATAAGCGCTTAAAATATAAAAAGATAAGCGTAGCCGGAATAGGTTGTATATTGTTATTGTTGTTTTTTAATGTCTGGACAACATTATTTTTTGGAGGATTTTTGTATGTTTTACTTGGAGGAGGATCAATTATTATTGTTCCAATAGTTTTAAATTTAGGAGTTTTAATTTGGTTATTTAATCAAAGTCGTTCAAAAAAACTAACTTATCAAGATCGCCAGAATACAGCAAAATCTTTATTAATTTTAACAGGGTTTCTTCTTGTGGTTGGACTGAGTATTAGTTTGAGTCTCAATTTATTTCCGCTCTTGGTCGCAAGCACAATAATAGGAATGTTGTTTATTTATTTGGCAATTCGACAATTAAGGAATAAAAAATCAATTGCTCAAGAATTTTTAATTTCTCTAAGTCAAGTTCAAGATTGGTTAAGAAAGTGGCAAACTATCAACGGTTCATTCGAAAAAATTCTATCCCCATCTTTTGCTGCTACTCAACCTGTTCAAATTAATCCTGAAATTCTTAACTATAGTTTTGATCGGGTTATAGTTTGTCAAAGTACAGAAATCGCTCGGTTTTTAATAGCGAATAACTTTCACTTTGAGAATAACTGTGCTGTTTTGAGTGTAACTAGATATCCTGAAAATATATTTGATGTAGTTCTAGAAATGTTGCGGCGCAATCGGGATTTAAAAGTATATGCTCTCCATAATGCCAATTCTCGAGGGGTAACTTTAGTTAATCATCTTCGTACTCAGGATAATTGGTTTGCTGATAGTTCTGCTACTATTTACGATATCGGGTTATCACCCCGTCAAGTATTAGACAACCCAAAATTATTCGTACAACAATCAGATACTATGGCACGAGAAGCAAAAGAATTACCCCAAGAAATCCGACAAACTTTACTCCCAGAAGAAATTAATTGGTTAGAAGCCGGCTATTTTGTCGAATTAGAATCCTTTTCCCCACAACATTTATTACGCATTGTCACTCAGGGAATTATTCTAAGTCGTCAAGAAAATGATTTAATTTTTGTCGAAGACAATTCACTATATATGGTTCAGAGTTTTGGGTAATATTTAATCCGTGAACCTTGGGGTTGATTCAATTTTTCACTCTTAAAGAAGAAAAACCCATAAAATCATTGATTAACTTCTAGCCATATCTCCAAACTCAGTAATAACCAAAGCTTAACTCCATAACGTCCCCAAGGATCTCCTTGATAGTTTAACCAGTCTCGTATAACCTTTTGATTAAAGTAAGGAGCAATTTTAGCATTTTTATTCAATAATAACTTTCTTGCTTCCCTTTGCCAATATTTTTTAAACCATAATTGTACCGGAACCATCATGCCACTTTTAGGACGTTTAATAATCTCTATGGGCAATAGATCAATAACCGCTTGTTTTAAAACGGCTTTTTCCTCTGCACCAGCTAACTTATATTGCGGAGGAATTTGCATCGCTAATTCGACAATACGCCGGTCAAATAAGGGCGAACGTCCCTCCAAAAGAGCAGAACGAGTTAAATTATTGACCTTCGTTAAAATATGATCTGCTCCCTTAAATTTAATATTAATGCACATCAAGCGGTTAAGATAAGTCGTCTCCGAATTCAAATCAGCTTCAAAAGGAAAAGAGGAAGATTCAACAACAGCTAAAACATCAGGTTTCAATAATCTAGGCAAATCAAGAAAACATTTTTGAAAAGAAGTCAAATAAGCCGTCATTAAATTTGATTGATTTTCCGTTTGATTGTATAATTGATTAAGAAGCATAGGCTGATTTTTCGGTCCCCCAAAACAAGGATCACCCCCTTCTCCATTAAGAATAACTTGAACATTTCCTCCAGCTAACTGAGCCATTAAATAATTAGGAACAGTTAAAGGATCGCCAATCGGATCATCTAGATGAGCCATTGTCTCAGGCAATTGATTCCACATCTGTTGTGGCGTAATTTCTAAAATATGATGTTCAGTCCGACAAAATTGAGCAACTTGACTAGAAAATTCTAATTCATGGGGACTATCTGCCCCAAAAAAAATAGAATAAGTATGAACTGAAGCCGAATGTAACCGAGCGGCTAAAGCCGTAACACAACTTGAATCTAACCCCCCTGATAAATAAACCCCTACAGATTCATTTTGAGGTAAATATTCTCGAATAACTTGCTCTAGTAAATCACGTAATTTATTACTGTACCATGCCAAAGATTGATCGGGTTCTAAAATCTGCTCTATAGGTTGCCAATATCTATTTATTTTTCCATCTGATAGACTTAAAATCGTTCCGGGTAATAATTCCTTAACTTGTTCCCATAACGTGCGTTCACCAGCAACAAAAGCCGTAGATAAATAATCTCTAAGCGCCACTAAATCTAATTGTTGGGAATGAAAAGAAGAAAGATTTTTCAGCCTAGGTGCTATATAATAGCTTGAACCCGAATAACAATAATAAAGAGTTCTTACCCCCACCGAATCACGAACTAACCATAAACGATTAGCTGCAACATCCCAAACAATCAAAGCAAAAAAACCCATAAATTGCTTAACACATTCAGTTCCCCAGCGTTCCCAAGCAAAAGCAACAACCTCCTCATCTGTACCTTTCCAATCACTTAAACTAACTCCCAAACTTCTCAAAACTCGATCTCGATTAACTAACCAAACATCTCCTACTACCAAAAAACCTTTTTGAGGACTAAAAACAGGTTGAGAACCCACCAGACCCAACTTGCCAGGGACAGAAAAACTATACTCATTTAATTGAGTATTTATCTGTCCCCAAATTAAACACCAACTGGGATGTACCGACAACAAATTAACACTCTTGCGCTTTCTCATAAACTTATTTTAACCTGA
Source organism: Gloeothece verrucosa PCC 7822 (assembly GCF_000147335.1). Lineage (NCBI taxonomy): Bacteria > Bacillati > Cyanobacteriota > Cyanophyceae > Chroococcales > Aphanothecaceae > Gloeothece > Gloeothece verrucosa. The sequence continues at coordinate 319,310 of NC_014534.1, read as the reverse complement.
ATTCCGGATAACAAAAGGGAGAAGCTAAAAATTTTGGGAGGGGGGAAAATTAACATAGTGAACGGGAGCATCCCATTTGGGCAAAAGTAAAAATTAATTCCCGAATAATTATCGCGAATTAAATATTTAATTATTTACTTTCTTGTTCTTCATCATAGGCGATATCAAGTAAACAGCTTTGCGCGAGAATCGATGGTAGACTGTAATTATGTTCTGTCCCTGCGACGAGTCGCTCATGCTTAAAGTTCTTTAGTCGCTGTAACCAAAAAGATATGTGGAGCATCTGCCCGGCTACGGTCAGGAAATTGATAGGTAAATCTGCCAAAACTCGCCCCAGGTTCTCCGGGTTGAGTTACTGATGCCTTCCAACCATAATGAGCAAAAAGCGATTCCGGGTCTTCACAGCTAGAACGCCAGTATTTAGCCCATTGATCCGAACCATTGGCAATAACTGGGTTCATTAGATCAGCAGCCAACCCACTTCCGACTACCGATAAATGGTTAATTGTTACCAATAAATTCTCAACTTCATCTTGATTTAAATAATAAAGCAATCCTTCCAACAGCCAAAGGGACGGTTGCGAAGGTTGATAGCCTTGACACAGGAGCAATTTCTGCCAAAGAGTTTCCCTTAAATCGGCATAAATTAAATGTTGATGACACTGGGGAGCCATCCCCGATAAGCACGATTGCTTATATTGCAAAACCGAAGCTTGATCGATTTCATAAACATGAGTATCGGATTTCCAATTGAGGCGAAAAGCTCTTGTATCCATTCCTGAACCAACAATAATGACTTGCCGGCAACACGAAGAGTGATTGAGAAGAAAATCATCAAAAAAGCGAGTCCTCACGGCAATAAAGGGTCTTCCTTGTTTTTCATACTCTTCTAAGCGAGGAATTGCCGAAGATATAGCTTCCGCGCCAGCTAAAAGTTCAGCAAACGGATCAATAAACAAAGCATTAGGTCTGCGGCTTTCGATGGCACGAGCAGCAGCCATTACTTTCGCTGTAAAACCCACTTCAATTTCTTGGGATTGAGACATTTGGACTTGTTTATAGTTAATTTACTATAATACAGCCAACGCGGTTGGCTGAAAACCCGACAGGAGAATTGTTGGGAAGCTTAACTCTAGTGCGGAACTCGTTCGGCACTTCATAAGACTCTTGAGTGCTTCTTCATCATTAATAGGGATTCTGATGGCAAGCTAAACCGTAAAATGGTTAAATACCTCGGGAAAAATAGCAGCAAGAGCTACAAAAATCTGGTCGCCTCTATTTCTAGACGTAACCGCATTCAGGCTCTACAGAGACGGCTCAAAAAGTTAGTGGAACAACAGCAGCCACAACCTTAACGAGGGAGTAGGGAAGAACAAGAGTTAATTATTTTCCACTAACTCATAAAGACAGAGTATTATTACTTCAGTTACACTTCTCAATTACATAAGTTTATGGGACGTAGGAAGCGGCTTGAACAGGAAATAGAACAATTAAAACAGGCAAAAGAGTGAACCCTCCATCTCCGAGCGGCTCGGAGGTTGAACATTAACGCTAACATTAAGAAGAGAACATCTTTACTTTTTAATTAAACGCCTGCCGCACTAGCCAACCCCTCCCTAACCCTTCTCCCCAAGAACTTAAAACTATGGGTAAAACCAAGCCGCCTACTCAAACCCGCATCAAATTGATCTCTAACCCAGAAATTTTCGTGAAAACCGGGGAAGATTTTCTCGATTCAAAGAACTGCCTCGAAGTTTTGGGGGCATTGGTTTTGATAACGGGATTGGCTTGTGATGCTCTGCTGCTCAACAGTAACATCAAAGAGAAAACCGCTTATTCAGTAACTTTTACCGAGAAAAAGAATTTTACCGAAGAAATCCGCGAAATTCCCACATTAATTAAAGCACAGAAAGTTATTAAGGCTATTTCCTTTTTAAGAGACTCCCTTGAAATAGGCCACCTCGACAGCAAGACGATTAACTCCACTTATATACCGTCTGTCTTCAAAATCTGGCAAGAACACTTACAAAAATTCGTCCCGATGCCGCCAATTCGTCAGTTTTCTCATTCATTTTGGCGATCTGTTTATGCGGCTATTGCTACTCATTGGTATTGTCCTAGAAATGTCTCTCCTATTGATTACAAGGCTTACATCTGCGGCCAAGAGGAATTAATACGAGACAAAAGTGAAAAGATTAAGGAAAAAATAGCCGCACAATTAAATTATTTCGAGTATCAAATCGAAGGCCATAAAAATAAGATTGATTCAGTCCTCGGACTAAAATTAAGCGGCGGCTCGGTACAGGTTCTAGAAAAATTTCAGATGGTGGAATTTAGGGAAAACTCCGGACAAGTAAGCCAGCCAAGATATGAAGACCTTGCCGCTAATTCTTTAGCCGCCAAAGAAACACAAGAGAATCTAGAACCAACTGAAACTTTAACACAGATAGAGTTAAAATCTTCTGATGCCACCGAAGGAAAAGAATTGAATTTAGATGCCAAAATTTCTACGACTGCCTCCTTAGCTAAAGAAAATGTAGAAACAACTGAACCCAAAACACAACTAAATTTAGAATCGGGAGCATCAGAAGAAGAAAGAGATTTAACGGTTGAACAAGGGACTAAAACTCAGCCATTAAATGGGCAAGTTGTAGAGAATATCTCTGAAGCTGACCCCCAAAAACTAATTCTCTTAAAATTAGCCAGTGACCAAAGTGAGGTATTATTGGAAGGGTTAGAAGAAGCTACAGGATGCGCTCCTTCTACTTTGTTGTTAGGTAATATTTATCGGGTTTCTAATTCATCAGGGAAATTCCAATTCGTTTTAAAGCAGGGGAAAAATCAGCAAAAAATTTCGACGACTGTCGAAGGACAAGAAATTATTAAAGCTATTTCTAGGTTGAGGAAGTTTTCCGAATATCAGGAGTTGCTGAAACTGTCTCCAGAAGAAATAAATGAACACTTTAGAGTTAAAGTGGAAGTTAACGGGTTAATAAAAGATAGTTGAGAATAAACGCCTTAGCTTTTCTAAATTTTCTTAACGGTTCTTGAATTTACTCCTTAAATGTTGGATGATTGGGGGTTAACACATTAATTTTTTTACAGGCAGGTAAAAATGATTAAAAGATTACTGTTTACAACCTTGTCATTAATTTTAACGGCAGTAGTTTTTTTCTCTCTAATTCTAGCTCATCCTCATCCGGTCTTGGCTAAAAATACATCCAGCTACTTCAAGCCTCTTATTAAGAGTAGCTTAACCCTTCTAACGACGGACAACCGAACTTTAAAGTCCAAGTCGCTCACTGTGGATGAAGAAGAAAAAACTTTTACTGAACAGGCAAGGAATTATGTAGATCTCCTGGTCAACAATCAAATAAATCTTCACGACGAATTGACTGAAGTTAAAAAGTTTATAACGCAAAGTCAGAAGAAAGACGCTAATTTCAAAGCCGATGAAACCTATAAGCTTTATCAAGCAATTAAGGAAGAAATTTCTCAAAGATTACCGCGTTGAGCCAAATTAATTATCTCTTGGAAAAAATATTTAATTTGTAGCTCACTAATCTTCAACTCTGATTATACTAATTTTTGAGTTGACTATCTTGTGCTTTAGCCTACCATCACAAAGGCTTTGCCTATTGCTTAATCGTCGATAGATTCAGTACCGCTTGCTCGACCTCATTTATGGCTTTTCGGATCAATCGGCAAACTGTGCCAATAATTCGGCTCCAGTAAGATTTTTAGTTTCATTGGCAAAAGTATAATATTCCGGTTTTTCATCAATAAATACTTGATGTTCTAACACAAAACCTTCAGACGAGTCGAAAAGTCCCGCAGGTATGTAATACTGATGATTTTCTTTTAACCTGTAAAATAGGTGAGTACCACATTTACTACAAAAACCTCGTTCTGCCCAGTCTGATGATTGATAGATCCCGATATTTTCTTCGCCGCTAAAACTCACGTCACTACCGCACTCAACAGCTAATAATGCACCTCCGCCCCATTTACGACACATATTACAATGACAGGCCGCTATATGATGATTCAAGCTACTTGTTGATAAACTGACTGCTCCGCACAAACAAGTCCCTTTAACAATATTTGAAGTGGACATATTCAAGCCTCCGTGTGATCTGATCGCTAGTTCAAGAATCGATTGGCAAGGTTTATTAAAGCATAAAATACCGATGACGAGCATCAATCTTTAGAAGTGCGAAATGGGAGCATCCCATTTTTGTAAGTGCATAGCTCTTTCGTCACGATAGGCAAGGGTTTTGGCGACCCTAAAATGGTTAAAGTGCTTTCAATGGGATGCTCCCCATCTATAATACTCCTTGTGTTACATAACTTGATGGGAAGTCCGAAGCGGCTTGAAGCTTGGATGAATTAGAATTAGAGTAAAAGATGCTAGTGCGGCTAATTCTTTTGCCCTCATCGAGAAAAACTCTACTTATAATAACAAGAAGCCAACAGTTTTCAAGCTACCGCAATATAAACAAAGATGATTTTAAATGAATATGAACTCGAAGAAGTTGTCGAAAAAGTTAAAGTGGCTTTTCCTCATTTAACCGACTGGGAATGGAATAACGAGAAAAACTCTCTCTACTTCGGCTTTGCCATCTGGGGAAAGCTGATTTTAGAGCCAGATAATCTAATGTCAAAAGAATATTTCATAACCCTAGAAACCTACGAGAATAATTGGAGAGGTGTCTTAACGATTGGGTTACATTCCTATTTATGGTCAAGTGCTGATGTAGGGGATGCTCACTTGTTGAGTACGGATGATTGTGATACGGTTGATGAGGCAATTAAAGCACTTAAAAACCAAATTTATGACTTAGGTAAGGCTTTATCCGCTATTAATGAATAAAATTCTAGAACGAAGAATTTTGCCGACAAATGTTAAAATTCCAATTCTTCGGAGTCAACAACGACAGGTCTATTAACTATTATCCTTTTGCGCCAGCGCAGTTGCTCTATTAACTGCCGAATGAATGACCAACCCAACTGCCAAGCTTCTTTATATTGTTGCTCGTTATGTTCGCTCCAACTTCTACCTGTTTTCTCTTTAATATAACCAAACAGTGCCGCATGGATCAGTTGGCTGTTATTCTTAAAATCGGCTTCATAACCATTAGCGGTAACTCGTTCAATAGCGTCAGACAACAATTTCACCGGTCCTTTAATTAAAGAGGTTCCACTTGGCCCGTCTGGGACTAGATGACGTTGCTTGAATATATCCTGCACCAAAGCTCTAACTTTTGCCCCATATTGATTTTGTAAATTCATTTTCGCTACGTCAGGACGAACGATTACATTACCGGCATGAGGAATTTCCACTTCAAAATTTGCTAACTCGGCTTCAATACCTTTGAGGAAAGTTTCGTACACAGCAGCCGCCATTGTTTGTTTTAGCGATATCCCGTTGGCACAGATATCACCCGATTCATTGAGTTCTAATCCTTTTTGTTGTAGAAGAACGCTTTTTTTATACTCAGCAAAAGACACTAATTTATTATCTACCCAAACCTGCCAGTCTAACCCTAAATGCTCGATAAAGGAGACTTCCTCTAATTCTTTGAGCGAACGAGATTTTTGCACAGTAGCCCCCTGGGGTAAATCGATCCAAGTCGGTGTAATCTGCACTTGATGATCGTTTAGCACCGCCTCGACACAAACATTGACAGTACGAGTCGTGCGGATCTCCTGCAAGCGCTCAGTGATCATTTTAACTTCGGCCTCTTTTGGTAGAGGTTGCTCTTTGTATACTGTGTCCGGCCCATCAACTCCATAGAATAACGGAAGTCTCTCCAACCCAGAATGAGCATTAGAGTCAATCATGGCTGCATCATTAGGTACATCATCTTCAAGATTAATAATTTCAGGTGCGGCTTGTGTAAGGGAACCCAACTCAGCCGCTAAGTTAAATTTAGGAGGAGCAGAAGAAGACGGTTCAATAATTGCCGTTAGTTGCAGAACATCCCCAGGTTTTAAATCCCCTACCTCGTTAATCGTTAGAACCGTTTCTCCCGCTTCGTAAGGACAAGTTAATGCTGGTTTAGTTTTTTTAATTAGATTGGTTTGAGAAATCGCGTCACTTTCTTTACCTTTGAGGAACTCCTGAAAAAGTGAGTAAATGCCTAAAGATTCATGAGTAACAATTACTCCCCAATTGGGATGGGTTAGATTGGGAAATTTGCCAGCCGCCTCCCCTGGAACTCGACGGATAATTCTCCCCCATTCCTGTTCGGCGGGTGATAGGGATTTTAAAACGCACAGACAACAAGAGACTGAAGCCCAAGGGTGATCGAAACCCACCCCGATCATTCCGCAGTGAACCAATACCCACAGATCGCCCCGGTAAAATCTCTGTAATATCTCACTGGCACGACCAGCTAAATCATATTCATCATGTTCGCTATGGATCACCCCGACTTTCCCTTCCAGAACAGGAAAATTATCTTCTAAGAGTTTAGCTACCCGATGAACATGAGCGATATTTAGTGCCCGAACTATCATGGCGTGGGGTTGCCCGGTTGCTGATCGTTTACTTAATAAAACTTCAACCGCTTTTTGTAAAACAGGGAGACAAAACGAGTCAGCTAAAAGGATTTGCCTGAACCATTGGCGATCACTTCTGGCACGATTGATGAATGTTTCAAAGTCATAAGCAATCTCTTCTCCGTTTTCCTCGATGACAAAAGCTTTACTACTCGCCTCAGAAAGAGTTAGTTTTTTAATCGGCGGCGGGTCCATCCTCCACGCCTGTTGCAAAGAGAATTCGTAGTCGGCATCAGGGGCGTAACGAATAACGGTGTTTCCCAGTTCATCTAAATCTGCTATTTGAGAATAATGAACGTTCGGCAAAGGTTGAGAATCGCTGCGGAATTTCGAGCCGGTAAAATAGGTTAGTAGTGATGACTCAAAATAATTAACGATGGTGCGATATGATTGCGCCGCACTGAAATGAGCTTCATCGACGACAATTAAACCAATACTTGTTGGTTCTATATCCCCTCTAGTCACTAAATTGAGTAGAAATTGGCGATTAGCTACCAACATAGAAGCTGAATGTAGAGCAAAAGCATAGGATTCAAAATTATTGGCATCTAACTCAACAATTGTTGGTGGGGGAACACCAGGGGGCAAAATTTCTAATGAGTACAGCAGCCATTGGTCATAAATGGGACGACCTTGAGCAGTTGTGGGAAAATCTTTGATGAACCTTGAGCGTAGAGTACAGTTATCACTCAGGAATAACACTTTTTCGGCACTCATCCAGGGTGCAAGAATAAAGGGAGTCAAAGCTTGAATTAGTGTTTTTCCAGTCCCCACGCCGCATAAAATTAATGCTGCTTGCCGGGGTATTGAGTTCATCTCCCCTCGCATCGCTTTTTGATAAATCGATAATAAGGCTTCCCGTTGATGGGGATATAATTTAGTCAAGCCGGCTAGAATCCTTTGGAGTACCAATTCATGATAGGTGCTGAAATAATTAGCGATCGCCATTACTCAACCCCTCCCACTTATCCCCCTTTTGGCTGTTGCAAGTAATACACAAAGCTTGACCGTTCCAGGCTTGCGTCGCGCCCCCTTTTGAATACGGGATTCGATGATCGGCGGCGAAATTATCAAGAGTTAAATTCACCCCACAGTTAGCACAGCAATAGCCAGACTTCCTCAACATTAATAAGCGCTGTGCCCTTGTAAAATTTCTCGCCATCGCCCTTATCCCCCCAGTTTTACCGTAAGCTTTGCTCCTTGTTTTTAGTTTAGAAGAAAAGTCCCCTGATGCACAAAGCGCAATCCAACCTTGACGTTTTAAGTTGGTGGCTGTAAAGTAATTTTATACAACCACCAACTCAGTTCCCGCGATGAAAATAAACCCCCAATCAATAGAACAACAAATCGCCCGAATCGCAGGCTCAGGACTTGTCGCCGCTCCCAACACCACCGATCTCTAGCTATGTAGTCAGCAAGCCAAGTGGTAAATCCTATAAATACTACCGCCTGATGACGCATATCCGTGATAAAGAAGGTAAATTGAAGAAAAAGATGGTTAAATACCTTGGAGCCGACCATAGTAAAGCCACTCTGAGGATGGTAGCTGCTATCCTCTGCGCCGCAACCGCATTCAGGAACTACAACGACAACTCAAGAGGTTGATGGCTCAAGGACAACCTCAACCGAAGCAAAGAAGCAGGAGAGGTTCAGCCGTTAATAGTCCACTAACTATTTCTGACAGAACTTTATTGCTTCAGTTACAGCAGCAATTAGGGGAGTTGATAGAGAGGTTTGAGCAACTTGAGCAAGAAATAAAAAAGGCGCAGAATTCTTCTGTCAAATCGCCTTAACTATTCGGCTCCCGCTTTTGACCTACAAACTCTGTACAAAATTTTTCGGGATTTCTTTATATTTTCAACACTTTATTTCAACACGCTACACCCTACCCTGCATCAGAGATTTGGTACTCTTTTTTAACTCATATTGATTTAACCGATAGGGGCGATCGCCAATATTCTGGGTTTTTATAGATCCTCTTACGATCTTAAGCCTAGTTGTGCCGTGCTTTCTCGCCGGTTTGCGCTCAAAAAGCATTTGGGGGAAGAAGCGATTTTTAGCGATCGCTAAGTGGTCAAAAATTAATTAAGGTCATCATCTTTAATTGAGTCAAATTTAAACAAAGTCATACAGGGAAAATCTCAACTACAACAGATGGCGACGGACTATTGGCAGAACACAGAAGAAACACAAATTCAAATCAAACGGATCATCAGTCAAGGAAACCAGGGGGCGATTGAGTGGCAGTGGAGCGATACTGACAAAAAAACGGGGAAAAAACAACTCGCAACTGATGCAATAATTTTCGAGTTGGAAGGGGGGAAAATTAAATATTGGCGTGAATACATTGATGCACGAGCGTGAGGGCTAAAACTGTTATCAATGCTCTCTTTGGTCAAATAGGCGTTTTGAGAGGAGAAAAAAGTTTTTTTGTATTGGCTTCAAAAGTTAAACCGTAAAATCTTAAATACTGTTAAATTCCCTGTTCCGCTAAACTCGGTGTCGGTAGCGGCTCTTTTTCCGGCAAGAATATATTACTTATTGTCTGGCAGACTTGCCCAGTAACAAAGGCTCTTTTTGCACCGAATCCTATTAAAGCACATTCCCGGCTCAATCCCAGTACGATTAGTAAGAGCAAAAAAAATGCGGCTATTGGTGAAACTCCTATAAGAACTAGCCGGCCTACTTTTCTCCATTTGATAATTAATTGCTCAGAATGATCGGATTTCATCTTAAAAAAAGTGACGGGAAAAACTCCCCCAAGCTTAATGGCGCTTATCCAACCTCTCATGTTTTCTTCTTTTTAACAAGAGAAAAATCCCCTAACTTTTAGCAATAAACCTAATTGATAATTAGTTGAAAAGCGTTAAATAATGACAAAAATATCGATAATTATTCCTGAAATCGACGATAACAATTATATTCTGGCAACTCTTCTCTAGCTTTATTCAAGGCATCTTCTACTTTTAATGAATCGCGGTATGACAAATAAAATGTTCTGAAAAAAAGTCCGAGTTTTAACCAAGGGATTTCAATAACCGGCGCAATCACCGCAGCCGTACCATTTTAGGCGATTAGTTTTATATCAGGCTCTATATAATTGCTTTGAGACAAATGTTTATCTTTCACATCCAATCCCATCCTTGTCACCATCGAATCCATGAGGATCTGGGGCTAAAACCCTGAATCTTCGTTGCGAAATTTGCCCACAATCAAGAGCCGGAGGCGGTGGTGGAATACAGATATCCGGATAAGAAGGATCGCACTTCTTGTTATTATTAGCAGTTGATGGGGTATTAGTAACGGGTCTTTTACCGGCTCGATAATCCCAAGGCATAATCGGATTATTTTGCTTCCAAAATCCTAAACGTTTCTGTTTAGCGGCACTTTGAGCCGCCAATAATTGATTCTTTGTAGCAGCGCAGCCATTAAGATACTGCGGGTAAACTACCGCCATTCCCTCACTAACTAAAGTTAAATTAATTGATTTATTATTGAGGTATATCTCAGCGACGGTTCGATTATAACGATCTCTGTCTATACGCCGCACGTTCACAGTTTTCCCTTTAGGTAATAATTGTTTTAATCGATTGGCGGCTTGTTGTCCGTAAGGATTTTGTGACATTTCTGGACTGTCCACACATCCTAATCTAATTGTAATAGTCTGCCCTTGTTGATTGACTCTTAATGTATCTCCATCACCTACACTCACCATTGTTGCTGTGGGTAAGTTTTGGGCGACGGTAGCAACATTTGTACTCAATACAACTAACAAAATACTTGTGACCCATTTATTCATTAAAATATTAATTTTAACTATTACCCTTTTAGTATTCCCCGATTAGCCTTCAACAATCACATTTAAGCATTATTCTCAAAGTTTTTTAAAGCGATCCAATTTTTAGCCGCCTCAAGAGCCGCTCCTGCCGTGTAATAAATTTCCTTTCGCCGCTCTACTGAACCATCTTCAGCTACAACCCCGAACTGGTAGCATTTAGAGTGGGTGTAAAACACCAATGCCATTACACCACAGTAGATCAATACGAATTCAAGACGAAAACCCGGCTCAAAAGGGTTGTTGGCTTCATGATTTGGCTGCATCATTACCGTCCTTAAAATCGAGTTCATCAATAATACTCCCACAATAACGGTTTTGGACACCATTGCCGTCTATTGCTCGGTTTTAGGTCAAGCTACCTTAACCAGTACGAGTTGCTAGAAATTTAATCAACAAAGCTTCATTGTCTATAACAAAAGCGACAAACGCTACGTCTATTACTGAGCAATAAAAGCAGTGAGATTAAGCGTATTGCGCGTGTTTATATCCCGTCCGTTGGCATTAAAATAAGAGCCAGAGTTAACATCGGGATATAAATTGATAGAGGGAAGATTCTAAAATATGAGTAGTGATAGTGATAACCTGTATGAACGAAATTTTATTGCTTGGATTCAATCCCAAGCTGAACTGTTACGGAAAAGAAAATTTGAACAATTAGATCTAGATAATTTAATTGAAGAACTCGAATGTTTAATTCACACCGAGCAAAACTTAATTAGACATCATGCCTACCGTCTATGGTATTATTTACTAACTGAGAAATATGAAGGTTTTAAAGATCCTGGGGTGAAAGAATGGCATAGCGGAAAAGCCGGTTACCATCATTCAATGTTGGAATCATTTCTAGAATCTCCTCAAATGATGGAGTATTTTAAGAAAGAATACCTAGAAATTTACCAGCACGTTGCCAGAAATTGGTGTTGTGACCGAGGGGATTGGGAAAAAATTTTACTGCCAACGGAACCCCCGATCTCGCTTGATAAGTTTTTGGAGGATGGGAATTTATATTGGTTAATTGAAGCCCGAAAAGAAGGTAAAGAAAATTAAAAATTATAGGCTTTTAGAATTGGATGAATTTGGGTTTGAAAGTTTTCTTGGCTGTTGTCGGCAACAAGTTCTCGACCTCTGTCTATCTAAGAACTTTAAATGTAAACCTAGAATTTTGTCCCTGTTGGCTTTCCTAATCATTCGATTTGGCGATCGCCATTATCTTCCTCTATCTCTATCATTTTTTAGTATATTAGTTCAAAACAGCTATTTGATTTTCAGTAAAGATGACTTGTTGGTTAGATGCTCAATCCCTTCAATTGCCGATAATCGATATCAGCCCGTTAGCCGGTCGTCAAGGAGACTGCACGACAGTTGTCAAGCAGTTAGAGCAGGCTTGTCGTGAGACGGGGTTTTTCTATATTGTCGGGCATGGCATCGATGAAAAATTACAGCAACGCCTAGAAGACCTCAGCCGTCAGTTTTTCGCACAAGATCTAGCAACTAAAATGCAGATTCGCATGGCATTAGCCGGTCGAGCGTGGCGTGGTTATTTTCCCGTTGGCGGTGAATTGACTTCGGGAAAACCCGATCGCAAAGAGGGAGTTTATTTCGGCTCCGAACTTGACGCAGATGATCCTAGGGTCAAAGCAAATCTTCTGTTGCATGGAAAAAACCTATTTCCTCCTTTACCGGACTTCGGCGAAACCGTTCTAGAGTATCTAAGTGTCATGACCGGACTCGGTCATACAATTATGGAAGGCATTGCTCTAAGTTTAGAATTGGAATCATCTTATTTTTATGATCGCTATACAGCCAATCCCCTAATCCTGTTTCGGATCTTCAATTATCCCCCCGATGAAGATCCTCACTCCGAGTCTTGGGGCGTGGGTGAACATACAGATTATGGCTTGCTGACTATTCTCAAACAGGATGATTCGGGGGGGCTACAGGTCAAAACCGGAGGGGGTTGGATCTCGGCGCCACCTGTTGCTAACTCATTTGTCTGCAATATCGGTGATATGCTCGATCGTCTCACGGGAGGCTTTTATCGCTCGACACCCCATCGAGTCCGCAATCCATCACCGAGCGATCGTCTTTCTTTTCCCTTCTTCTTCGATCCCAACTTCGATGCTCAAATACAACCGATTCCAACACGACAAATTATCCAAGACGATCTATATGAGCGTTGGGACAAGGCAAGTGTCCATCAGTTGCAGGGGACTTATGGCGATTATATCTTAAGCAAAGTTGCCAAAGTCTTTCCCGATTTGCGGCAAACAATTTAAGACTCAAACCCTATTTTGGCGTAATTTTCAAGCTCACTTAAAGTAAAAAGTGGCCGTTTTTAAAGGAGCAAGTAGCCGTCAAGTCGAATTTAAACTAGAAAAGAATTTGATTCGTTCTAAAAGTAGAAGCAATCGCTCTCCCTTTCTCCAAAGTCGAAGCTAGGAACGGCAATCTTTTAACTATGAGTTTGATTGTCCTCTTCCTTTAAAAAAAAGCTTTGGATGATGCTCCCGAAACTCCACGTAATTCCAGCGACCAAAAGAATAAACATTAATGGGGCAAGTCCGGCGAAGGGAGCTAAAACAAAACTCATGATTAAACATACTATTAAAATTCTCGATAATCTATTATTCATTACCGTTTTTTTCTTCACCTATTTGGTTCTGGTCATTAATGTCTATTTTAAAAGCGATCGCCTGTAAGATTTTATCTTCTTCTGGAGAGATATTATCTTTGAGGAGAGCAATTTGTCGGCACTGAGCCAATAAAGCTAAAGCAAAATCCGGGTTAATTTGCTCTAATAAAACGTCTAAAGGTTGAGGCGAAGTAATATTAGCCTCAATGGTTTTAATCGACTCAGGCTCTAATTTGAGTTCTTCGAGTTCAGGTAGAATATCAGACCAGTTTTTATTGGGGTAACTTGCCCGGATCTGATAAATTAATATTTGATCCATAATCGCCTGTTGGCCGAGCGCTACATCGAGATAATCTTCACTTTGTTTTTGCAGTGATTTTAAAGTTTCGGTAGTCGGTTCTTCCGTTAATTCTTTCTCTTTAGCCTCATAAAAGCGACAGGCTGTATAACCTAAAGTGTAGAGCATGGTGGCATTGGTACTGGCCCCGATCATCGCTCCGGCTAAGGGGATATTCCTCATGAAACCCAGACCGGCTTTGAGGGCGTTCCTTCCCCCCAGGGCTAGACCAAAAATGGCTAAAACCTCTCCCTGTCTGGCCTGATCTCGTAAATCCTGGTTATATGCGGCAGCTATCTCATAGATCATTTCGGTTTGTAATGCGTTAGTTGCAGCGAAGTCCACTGCTAAAAGTGCAGCAGCAGAACCCGGCAAAATACTACTAACAAATCCTATCCCACTGGCTTGAGTGGCCTTTGAGAGTATGATTCGATGAGCGATCTCAAAGGACGATTCCTCATTGTACTTGGCTTTGAGCCGTTTAACCTCATCAGAGGCTTTAATTAAATCCACAGAACTGCTCATCCCCACGAGCCAATCTAGCTTAAATACCCCTGCTAGTTTTTGTACAAAGGGATTTTTCACCAAAGGAAGATTACCTATAGCCGTCATCGCCCGTCCCGCCTCGGATGTAGCTTGCTCGATCAACTGATAGGTTTTAGAAGCTGCTTTTTGGCCGACCGAGTGAGTCCTCTTAACAACTTCTGAGCCGGTATCCTTAATAAAGGAAGTTAAAAATGCGACTTGATGTCGAGATTTCTCTATTGAAGAATTAAGGGCCCGATCGATTTTTGAGTCAGATGAAGAGGGAGAATGATCTTTACTCATTTTTATTAGGAGCGAGTTCAACTAACAAATTTTTTAAGATTAAAATAACTTTATTTTTTGATTATGATTTATTTAATTCCAAGTGGCTTCAACCAGTGGAAGCATTGTTAAAATCTTGGGTACACCCTAGGGTTAGACGTTAGATTTATTAAGTTTTATCACAAATCGACTCAAGGCTTGACAAAATTCTCAACTTCATTTAAATTGGCTGAAGAGAACACGCAGTCCCTTTAACCAGCAAGTTATCAAAAAGTTAAGCGGAGCGTGCAGTCAAGAAATTATTCAGACCTGACAAAGGTTAAATAAAGTTTTTCGCCAACTCAATAAAAGATCCTCTTCAACTAAGAGATCTGTTCTTCGGCTCAATTCGAGTCAACCCAATAAAGCGCAACATTATAAAAAGGAAATCAGCCATTATGGATAATTCACGTCACATAGCAAAAGGCTTACAAACTGGTGATCAAATTAATCAAGCGGTAGCTGGTATCATCGTTGAAAACAGCGTTCTAATGTTCAAAAACGCTTTAAAGACTGATTTTAATACGGTTTTAGAAGCTAGGCTTACCGAAGCGGTATCCAACGTTCTTACTGAACACGCGGAAAGTTCCCAACAATTTGCCCAACAGTTTTTACTGCAAACAAAGACGAAACTAGCCGGGCATTTAGTCGAGAGTCAGCATCATCATCCTATAGTGTCGATCCCCGAATCGATGTCCTTATCGCAATTAGAAAACTTCGATGTTGATTTAGATGCAGAAGTGGCCAGGATTGCGGATGAAGCGGGAACGTTAACCATTGATGTCAACCCAGATAGTCCCATTGGATTCTAAATGCAATTGTTTTTATTTTTCATTGGGGGCAATTGCTCCCAGTGTCCCATTATCGAAAAAAAAGGAGAAAAAATGTACACACAGCAACAAATTTTAGAAATAGCGCAGCTTCCAGAAACTTGTTTTCGCTACAGATGCCACATAGACAACCTAATTAACTTTTATAAGTGGGCAAAAAATCAATGGACGGCCACAGCCGTTAAAGAATTCACTAGCGAACATAATTTAAACTTGAGGAAAAACAGCGATCGGGCCAGACTGGGATGGTTGATGGCGATCGAGTATGTCAAATGCCTACCCCCGGCACAACCTGAACCATCGGCTGAACCTAAAAACTCCCAACAGCCAGAGCGGGAGCAACAGTTGGAACAGGATCACAATCGAGTTGCCCAAGTCGTTAAGGTTTTGGCGACGGCGATCGCTTATCTTCCACCAGTACCGCCAACTAATGGACTCGAACAAACGCCGCCTTACTGTATTTTAGGGAAGCCTATTTATTTTGACGAATTAGTGCGGAACTATAAAATATTAGCGCAGAAATGGCATCCCGATTTGTGTTCTCACCCAGAAGCACAAGAGAGATTTCAGTTAGTAACAGCTATATTTAAAGAATTGAAGACTTCCTGGTTCAAAAAATACTCACCGCTTATAGCAGCTTGTACTATCGGAAGCGAAAACCTTAAAAGGGCAAGAAATAAAACATTTCCTTTTACGGCTGAAAGTTTTTGGCAGTAAAATTAAGGAAGCTTAAAATATTACGTTCCCTAACCATGCCCAGTAAGAAAATCCGCGTCAACGAATATACTGTAAAATCTCATTATCGCACGATTCATACCCGCGTCTTTCATTTAATTTGTAGTTATTGTCATGACGCTGTTGAAAGAGAAAGTTACGCGACAAGTTGTCCGAAATATGGCAATCAATGTAATGGAGTTGCGGGGAAATGTAAGAGATTTGAAAAGAAAAGTTAAAGTTTTTTTTCAAAGAACAGGAATTTTAATCGATGTGCTATCTTCTTAAATTATCTCTCGGTAAAATTTTAGAAGTGAAGAGTTTTCACTCAAGTCACAAAAAGCTAACTGATTTTTTTATCGAGACATTTAAATTAATGAAGCCAGAAATAATGAGAGAGTAAAATTTAATAGCCAGTTCATTTTACTCTCTCATTTTATCGACAAAAATCCCATGAGCAACTCAAAAAAAGTTGGCTCATGAACTCGAAAATAAACTACAATAAAACTGATTCAATTAATAATACATGATGGAAGCTGTAGCACCACCAAATAATGAACCAACTACTGAGGCTCAACCAACCACATCAATCCAATACTCAGCATTTGGTTATGTCCTGGGGCATTTAGAATTAGATGCTGAAAATCCCAAGATGGGAAAACTGCTATTGACTGATGGGACGATTTTACCTGTTTATCTGTTTCATCACTCGAAACTCAACCAGATTTCCTTAGAGAAACTTTATGCTTGGCGCATTTATTTTCGGACCGACCGGCAACAAAACTTAAGCGGACTAAAACTCGTCGAAGCGATCTCCGTCAATGACGGAACAAAATTAGATAAATTACTGCCCTCAAAGGCAGCGATCGATCACTTTCGCATTCGTGGGCGGATTCACAATGTTTGGAAAGGCCAGATCGGGTTGCGCCTGGAACGCAACAACGTACCAGCAGGAAAAGAGAACTTACCGCAATGGAAACCGTTTTACATTACTGTACTGGGAAAGTTAGAGCCAAGAGTAAATAAAGGAGATGCCTGGGAGATAGTGGCCAGACGCGAAGGTATGCAGCTTCATTTAGTCGAGGCTAACAAGATTGATGAAACCGTTGTGGAGTCCAAAACGGATAAAGAGAGGCACAAACAAGGACATGAAGGCGAAAAAACCTATAAAACCCCACCTAATTGTCTAATCAATCAAGATACCGAATTTATAGCTCAAGAAACTCAAGACAGCTACATTAACTCTACTTCTGTTGCCGACTCAGCAGCTATACCCACAACTGATACATCAACAGAAGTTAGGGCCACAGCTATTACATCAACCACTACATCAACGACTAAACCAGGGACAAGCTCAGAGGTAGGAGTAATCATGATTAATGGTAAGACACCAGAGGTAACAATCAAGTTTAGCGAACGGCCTGATGTACCGGAGACAGGGAAAAAGGTAACGATACAAATCACCGGCGATAATGGCATAGTAGTCAGGGCAGAAGTTGATCGCAAAAAACTCCAGAAAAACGTTGAAAAAATGGATAGCTATGAAGCATGGACAGCCGCTTTAGCCGGCAAGATAGTTAAAATTGATGCTGATGGAATCATCGAGCTAGAAGGTGCTGGAATTAATGTGTTTGAGAAGAAGGCAAAAGAGACAACCGATAAAAAGCCAGAAAGTCAAGAAAAACTCCAATAAGCTCGCATATTTTTCCAATAAGTTGCCAAATAATTCCGCAAATTCGCAAAAATCAACTTAAAAGCCACATGAGGAACAAAATTTTTTAGCCTCTTTACGAGAATAATGTTATTCTGAAGAATTTAATTTTTTTTTCAGGCGGACGGTGGAGCGAAAACCACGCTGGCAACTCACTTAACGTATTTGCTCTCTCAATCAACATATCAGATGGGGAACAAAGTTTTTTTTAGCCTCTTCATACAGAATAATATTATTCTGGAGAACTAATAAATTTTAATTTAAACAACTCATGCAACAGCTACGTCTAGCGATTCTTTCCAATGCAGGAGGGAGCGGGAAAACCACATTAGCAACCCACTTAACTTATTTGCTATCAATAGCCAAATATTCAGTAGCGACGATCGATCTTGACCCTCAAGGATCTATTAATGTCTTCTGCGGTTTACCCAGACCTGATGAGAGTCAAACCATTGCGGCAGTTTTATCTAACGATAAATTTAGCGGAGACTGGCCAATAGTCCCTCTTTGGAACAATAAAGGAGTAAAGTCAGCTTATGCCTGTCAAGGGGAAAAAATCCTAGAAAAGACAAGTAATGAATTGGTACTCCATCAACGAGGCGCTTACTTACTGGGCGATCGCCTTGACGACTTTCCCTTAAAGCAAGATGTGATTATTTTTGATTGTCCAGCCACTTTGGGTCCACTTCCCACGATTGCGATCACGGCGGCCACACACATTTTAGTTCCCGTACAAGTCGAACCGAAATCCACAGCCGGGGCATCTAAACTTCTCGAATGGCTTTATGAGAAATTTGGGATTTTACGATTAAATCCAAGACCGAAAATTTTAGGATTTGTCCCCAATCAATATGATCGAAAAATAGCTATTCACCGAACACTACTAGAACAGCTAAGTCCAATGTTGTCAGAACTGGGTATTCATTGTTTTAACCCGATTCGTTCTTCATCAGAATTTAAAAATGCTTGTGCCCTTGGACTGCCACTACAACTTTACCGTCCAAGCCATCCTGCTTGTAAAGATTTTAATCCTATTATCAAAGCTTTAAAAAACGAATTAAATCAAGGAGAAAAATTATGGGCCGCCGGATAGGAGATAACCTCATCAACCAACAATTTTCTCAAGTAGGGGTTTATCAAGAACTCGATAAAGCTAATAAACGAGTTGAAGAACTCACCGTCGAAATCGACCAATTAAGAGCATCGGGAAATAAACAAGCCGAAGAGAAAAAAGTCAAAGAACTTCGCTCATCTCTTACTGAACAAACAATAATAGAAATCAAGATTGAAAATTTACAACCCAATCCCCAACAGCCTCGTCAAACCTTCAGCGAGGAAAACCTTTTAGTCTTAGCCCGTTCCTTAGAACAAGATGGACAACAACAGCCAATTTTAGTTTTTCAGATCGATGCTACAACTTTTTTAATATTTGATGGTGAACGGCGCTATCGAGCGGCGCAAAAAATTAATTGGCAAACACTTCAAGGAATTATCCTTCCCCTGCTCCATTCCACTTGTGTCTCGAATCCAGTGACATTTCGTCGTCAGGCATTTCTGGCCAATTATCATCGAGAAAACCTAAACCCGTTAGACATGGCAGAGATGTTAGTAGCTGAAATTGCCACTACCGAAGCTATCGAGCCGGCTGAAGTTCCCAACCTACTTAATGCTGCCATCACTAGGCTCTCATCAGAAAGTCAATTAGAGCTTTTAACAACATTAGTTACAGCTTCAGCACAACAACAAGAAAAAGCTTTATCCGATCTAGAACGGCTTGAAACCATTAAAGAAAAAGAAAAAGCCGTTTTAAAAGTTATTCTATCGCTACAACTTAATCC